>JBBRIV010000291.1:0-3531 GCA_038220425.1 Candidatus Limnocylindrales bacterium | reverse complement strand
GGCGCTCGTCCGACGTGAGCTGCTCACCCTGGAGGCCGATCCGCGCAGCCCCGAGCGCGGCCAGTACGCCTTTGTCCAGGCCCTCATCCGCGAGGTCGCCTACAACACCCTGGCCCGCGCCGACCGGAAGGTCCGCCACCTCGCCGCGGCCCGTTTCTTCGAGAGCCTGGGCAGCGATGAGCTGGCCGGCGCGCTGGCCGGCCACTACCTGAAGGCCAACGCAAACGCGCCTGAAGGGCCGGAACGGGACGCACTGGCCGCCCAGGCCCGGGTCGCGCTCAAGGGCGCGGCCGAACGCGCCGCCGCCCTCGGCGCCCACGACCAGGCGATCACCCTCTTCGAACAGGCCCTCACCGTTACCACCGAGCCGGCCGATCGGGCCGACCTCCTGGAGCGCGCCGGCAAGTCCGCCTCGGCCGCGGCCCGCTTCGAACAGCTCGAGCCCTTCTTCAAGAAGGCGATCGAGATCCAGCGCGACCTGGGCGACGGGCCGGCCGTCGTCCGGCTCAGCGCCCGCCTGGGTCGAGCCCTGCTCAATGGCCGCCGGCTGGACGATGCGCTGGCCCTGATGGAACCGGTCGCGGCGGAGTTCGCCGCGCTCTTCCCGGACGAGGCCAACGTGGCCCTCGAAGGACAGCTGGCCCGGGCGTACTTCCTGAACGACGATCTCGAGCGTTCACTGTCGGTTGCTGAGCGCGTCCTCGCGGCGGCCGAGCGCGCCGACCTGCTCGATGTCCTCGCCGACACGCTCGTCACGAAGGGCTCGACGATGTGCAGCATCGGCCGGCTCAACGAGGGCATCGGGGTGATCGAGATCGGCGTGAAGCTCGCCCGATCGAAGGGCTTTTCTGGAACGCTGCTGCGGGCCTTGAACAACTGGATCGCCACGACCAGCGAGTTCGACTTCATCGGGGGCCAGGCGGCCGCCGTGCAGTCCCTGGCGCTCGCCCGGCGCGTTGGCGACCGCGGGTCAACGCTCGGCAATCTCACGGCCATGGGCTGGTTCGAACTCATGGCCGCCAATACCGACACAGCCGTTGCGACCTGGAGCGGTGTGCTCGCGGAGGACCCCGACCCGTCCATCCGGATTTATTGCGTGAGCGGGCTCATCGCGACGGCGATCCTTCGTGGGGAACCGATCGGCGACCGGATGAAGGAGCTCCAGCAGGTTGGCGGCCAGCTCACCGACCACCGGGCGACGAGCGCCCTCCTCGCGACCCAGACATGGGTCGAGTTCTTCTCGGGACAACTGGCTGCGTCGCGGCGGTCAGCACGCGAAGCCGTATCCCAGGATCCCGACAACGCGCCCGCTCACTACATGCAGGCGGCCCGGGCGGCACTCTGGCTGGGCGACGCCAGCGCCGCGGCCCAGGACCTGGCTGACCTGGAGGCGATGGGCATCCACGCTCCGATCACCGAGCTCCGCCAGCAGACGATCCGGGCCGGCCTGGCGGCGCTCGATGGTCGAACCAACGAGGCGCTCAGCCTCTACCGCGAGGCGAGCCGTGGCTGGCGGGACGGCGGGATGATGATGATCGAGGCGTTGACAGGGATGGACATGGCCACCCTCCTGGATCCCTCACTGCCCGAGGTCCGGGCCGCGGCCGACCGGTCGCGCGAAACCTTCGTCCGGATGGGCGCCACCCCGATGATCGCCCGCCTCGACGCGGCCTTAGCCCGACCGTCGGTCGCGGCTGGGAAGGGGGCCCGCGCCGCGGACCCGGCTCAGGCTCGCGCCGAGGTCCCCGACCCCGCCTGATCCGTGTACCGCTGGCCGTGGGCCGGCCCGCCTCAGGCGGCACGCGACGGCCCGAGAGCCCGAGTTCTTCCGAAATATTGGTCGACGCAGTGTTGCGGAAGAAGTCGGCTCGATTCCGGCTCCGAGCAAACTGGTCCACGCCTGGTCCACGCTTGGCCCACGCTCGGTCGAGCCCGCGCAGCGGCTCAACCCGCCCGAATTCGGGGTTGGTTCTTCCGGAGCATTCCGTCCACTGATAAATCGGGAGAATTCGGGCGGGCGGCTCGGGCGGCTCGGCGGCACGACACCGGTCAGGGTGGTGCGTCCACAGCCCACAGCTCGAACACCGGGTGGAGGGCCGCCGCGCGGGGCGGGTCGCCGAGAACCTCCGGGCCAATGAGCCTGAACAGGCTTCGCACGAAGAACCGGCCGATCCGCCCGAACGCGGCGACAAACGCCGGCACGGTCTCGCGGTAGAACCTGGTGGCATCTGCCAGGGACAGCTCGGTCGCCCTGACGTGCTCCTTCCGGCCGCGGACCTGGATGTCGGCTTCTCCAGCAGCCCGGAGATTGCGCACCCAGTTGACTTCGCCGTACGCGGCAATGATCAGGCGTCGCCCTTCGGTTTCGACGACCGCGACGGGCGCCGTCCGGGGCAGGCCGCTCGTGCGCCCGCGGACGGTCAGCAGCAAGTTCGGGCCCATCGGGACGCCCAGGCGGAGCAGGCGCCGGGTCAGCGGGTTGGAGTAGCGCACAACGAGCGGCGCCTGGGTCATGGGGGACTCCTCGGTCACGTTTGATGGTGTTGCGTTCGTCAACCGATTGACGGAACGTGACACGACAACGTGACCGGAGCATTGGACCGATGACCGACACCGATTGGCTGGCTCAGCGCTTCGAGGCGCACCGACCCCACCTGCGCGCCGTCGCCTACCGGATGCTCGGGTCCGTCAGCGAGGCCGACGATGCCGTCCAGGACGCCTGGCTCCGGTTGAGCCGGGCCGACACGACCGACGTCGAGAACCTGGGCGGCTGGCTGACCACGGTCGTGGCCCGGCTGTGCCTGGACATGCTCCGGTCGCGGACGGCTCGACGCGAGCAGCCGGCCGGTGACTACATGCCCGACCCGATCGTGTCGAGTGCCGACAACATCAACCCCGAGGAGGTGGCGATCCTGGCCGACTCGGTAGGGCTCGCGATGCTGATCGTGCTGGAAACGCTGTCGCCGGCCGAACGGCTGGCGTTCGTTCTGCATGACACGTTCGGCATGCCGTTTGAGCAGGTCGGAGCGCTCGTGGGGCGGTCACCGCTCGCTGCCCGGCAGCTGGCCAGCCGCGCTCGACGGCGGGTTCGCGGAGCATCGGCCTCGTCGAATGTCTCGCTCGCCCGTCAGCGCGAGGTCGTCTACGCATTTCTCGCGGCTGCCCGAGCGGGCGACTTCGAGGCACTCCTGCGCATCCTGGATCCGGATGCCGTCGTCCGCGGCGATGCCGGCTTTTCGCTGCCGGGCACCCCCCGCGAGGTCCATGGCGCTCATGCCGTCGCCCAGCAGGCGCTGGCCTTCCGGGCGGTCGCGGCCGGCGCACGGTTTGCCCTGGTCAACGGCGCCGCCGGGTTCGTCGTCTTCGCCGGCGATCGACCATTTGCGATCCTTGGCTTCACGATCCGGGGCGACCGGATCGCCGAGATCGACATCCTCGCCAACCCAGAGCGCCTCGCCCGGATCGACCTGAGCGCGCTCGACGCCTAGCGTTCTCGGCCCAGCGCGGGGCGGGCGCCTCGGTTCTTCTGAT
>JBBRIV010000290.1:0-3546 GCA_038220425.1 Candidatus Limnocylindrales bacterium | reverse complement strand
ATGCCGCGGCATTGATCGATGGGATGACCGCCGCGGGCGTGGCCACGACTGCCAAGCACTTTCCAGGCCTCGGCCGGGTCACCAACAACACGGACTTCGCCAGCGACGTCGTGGACACCATCACGACGGCCGACGATCCGTACCTCGGCTCGTTCAAGGCGACGATCGACGCGGGTGTGCTCTTCGTGATGATTGCCCTGGCCACCTACAGCCAGATCGATCCAACCGAGCTCGCCGCGTTCTCGCCCACGGTCATCAGGACGATCCTGCGCGGCCAGCTCGGCTTTCGGGGCGTGGTGGCCTCGGACTCGCTGACTGCCGCCGCAGTCTCGGCCATGAGCCCGGGCGATCGGGCGATCGACTTCCTGCTGGCAGGCGGCGACCTCATCGTGGTCGGGAGTGCGCCGGTCGCCACCGAGATGATCGCGGCGATCGAGGCGCGGGCAGCGAGCGATCCCGCCTTTGCCCAGACCGTCGACGACGCCGCTCGGCTGATCCTCCAGGCGAAGCTCGTTCGCGGCCTGCTGCCCTGCACCGGCTGAGGCAGTCCGATATCGAGCAGGTTTCGAGAAGCCATTCCGGCGTCAGCGCCCTACCCTGATGGTCATCGACACGACATCGAAAGGAACATCCAATGCCTGATTCGAAGACCACCAGCAAGGCCCCCAGCAAGGCCGCAGCCGGAGCGGGCAAAGCTCCCAACGTCTGGACCGACGAAGAGCGCGCGGCGATGAAGGACAGCGCCAAGGAGCGCAAGTCCGCCTCGCGGCGCAGCCCCGAGGACGAGCGGGCCGCCGGCGAGCAGGAAGTGCAGGCGAAGATCGCCACGATGCCCGAACCCGACAAGACCATGGCCCTGCGCGTCCACGCGCTCGTCACGAGCAGCGCCCCCGGCTTCGTGCCGAAGACGTACTACGGCATGCCCGCCTACGCCCGGGACGGCAAGGTCATGTGCTTCTTCAAGGCCGCGTCCAAGTTCAACGTGCGCTACGCGACCTTCGAGTTCCAGCCCGACGCGCGGATCGACGATGGCGACATGTGGCCCGTCGGCTTTGCCGTCACCAAGCTGACGCCCGCAGTGGAGGCTCGGATCGTCGCGCTGGTCAAAAAGGCCACCAGCTGATGCAAATGCGAGCCCGGCCGAGTGCAGCCGAGTTGAAGCGCCACTGGGGCCTGGTCGAGATGGAGACCGAGCAGGTCTTCTTCGTGCAGACCTACGTGGACCCGAAGTCCGGCCCTGATGGCCGTGCGCTGTGCTCGGCGATCATCGCCTTGGTCACCGATGACCCGGCGACGTTCTCGGACATGCATCGCCTGCCAACCGATGAGCTCTGGCTGTTCCACCTGGGCGACCCGATCGAGCTACTCCTGCTCCACGCGGACGGCCGCGATGAGCTGGTCATCCTGGGGCCGGACGTGCTCGCCGGCCAGGAGATCCAGCACGTCGTTCCGGCCGGGACGTGGATGGGCGCTCGGCTGCGGGCCGGCGGCGAATACGGCGTGTGGGGCAACACCATGGCCCCGGGCTACGCCCTGAGCGATTTCGAGGGAGCCGACAAGGCCGACCTGATCGCCCGCTGGCCCCACCGGGCCGACGTGATCTCAGCCCTGATCCGCTGATCGGCAGGCCCGTCGGCTAGGTGGTCACCACAGCTAGGTGGCGCGCTCGGCTCTGCCGGCTCCGACCTGCACCAGATGAATGATCGCGACGGTGGTGGCGGGTCCACCTGGTCGATTTCCGGCACCTGGTGCAGGAAGACGATCGATCTCGGGAGCAACGCGTCGAGTTCCTGCATCTGATGCAGCTTTCCGACGTGCCTCGCTGTCGGCTGGTCGCGAACATTCATCTGATGCAGGTTCTGGCATCTGATGCAGGTTCTGGGCGGCACCCAGCCCGGCGCCGCCCTGATCCGCTAGCCCGCCGTCAGCGCATCTCCCAGCGTCCGATGTCCGGGCCGCCGGCCGCGTAGGGCGTCACCGAGCCGAGGCTGGCGCCGTGGTTGATCGCCGCAGAGCCTGCCTGCAGCCGGTAGTCGTGACCGGTGCCGTTGTAGAAGCGTGGGTCGGCGTTGATGCCGTGGGCCATCCGTCCGCCGAGCCACGACTTCAACGTGGCGAAGCTGGAGGTGGTGCTCTTGCCGGCGACATACACGAGGGACCCGCCGGTCTGGTTCCAGACCAGGTTGTAGTCGATCGCCACGGATGACGGCAGGTGGTCGAAGTAGAAGACCCCGCTGCCCTTCGAGCGCAGGATGTTGTTCTCGATCCGCAGGCCGGACAGCGAGCCCTGGTACTGGTAGCCGGGCTTGTCGACGACCGAGATATCCGAGATATCGAACCCGTCGAGGGTGTTGTTGGCGAACAGCGAGTTGCTGGCGCAAGCGATGATCAGGCCCCGGGACCAGCCCGAAACGGTGGACGCCGCGTAGCCCACGTTCCGGGTGAACGTGATGTTGTTGCAGGGCTGGCCGCTCGTGCCGGTCTCCATCACGTCCTTGTTGTTCCACGCGATGTTGCCTGTGATCGTCACGTCGGACGCGCCGTAAATCTCGAAGGCACCGCCGTCGTAGCCGTAGCGATGGCTGAACGCCCGGTTGAGCCAGAGCTGGTTACCGCTGGCCAGGACCTTGCCGGTCGACTTCAGGAAGGTGATCCCCACCCCGCCGCCGGTCTCGTTGTCGAACATCGAGTCTTGCGAATAGATCCGGTTATTGAGGACCTGGATTCCGCCCGAGGCGTACGAGATCCGGACGCCTTCCTGGTTCTTGTAGATCTGGTTGTTACGGATGACCGAGTTGGTGGAATTCCACGTCCGCACGCCAAAGTTCTTGTTGTTGTGGATGACGCTATTGGCCACGGTCACATGCGAGCTGAGCGAGATCAGGACCCCCGCGCCACCCGACGAGTTGGCGTTCTGGATGGTCAGGCCGCTCACGGCCCCGCTGCTCACCTTGTAGAAGGACAGGCCGAACTGGCCGCCGTTGATGATCGCCTGCTCGCCGGGATAGCCGGCGAAGGTGATCCCCGAGCGGGTCACCGTGACGCCGCCCGAGTAGGTCCCGCCGCGCAGCCAGACCGCGCCGTGGGCGACGTTGGCCGCGTGCTGCACCGAGCGCCACGGACTGGCCAGCGTTCCGGGATTGGAATCGCTGCCATTGGTCGCTACGAAGGAGCCGACCGGCGGTCCGGCGGGACGGCTCGTGCCTTTTGAGGTGTTCGTACCGGGGCTGGTCACGCCCGGCGTCGTGGTATCTGGATTGTTGCCTGGGCCCGTCGTTCCTGGGCCCGTCGTTCCTGGGCCCGTCGTTCCTGGGTCCAGCGATTGAGTCGTGTCCCCCGGGAGCCCTGGGATCGTCGAGGGAGTGACGCCAACCTCGCCTGTCGTATCGACCAGCCCGACTCCACTGCTCACGTTCGAGTCAGGAATCGGGGCTGCTGCGAAGGCGGGGCCAAGGACCAGCGTCGGGAAGGCCAGCAGGGCAATGGCGAACGCGGATCGGAGGCCGATCGATCGGCTCCTCTGGATGGACGCCCTCTGGGCGCCTT
>JBBRIV010000289.1:0-3558 GCA_038220425.1 Candidatus Limnocylindrales bacterium | reverse complement strand
GCTGCACGTCGATCTGCGGCTGGCTCCGCGACGGTCACGATCAGTCCCGCTGCCCTCGCCAGCGCCACGAGCAAGAGCCCCGCTGGGCCAGCGCCGATGATCAAAGCGGGCAGCCCCGAACGTGGTTCCAAACGGTCCATGGCGTGGATCGCGCAGGCCAGCGGTTCGGTCAGGCAGCCTAGGTTTGGATCCGTTTCGGGCGGCAGGAGGTAGGCCAGTCGAGCTGGCACAACCAGCGACTCGGCCATGCCGCCATCCAAGTGGACACCGAATGCGCGCTTGTGCGGACAGAGGTGCTCTAGGCCAAGGCGGCAGTATCGGCACTCACCGCAGTAGAGGTGAGGCTCGATCGTGACGAGGTCGCCCTCACTAAGACCGCTCACGGCGCTCCCAACCACCTCTACCCGAGCGCAGATCTCGTGGCCCGGCACGACCCCGAGACGGGCCGGAAACGAACCATCGACGATGTGGGCGTCCGTGCCGCAGATGCCCACAGCCAGCGGCGCGATGCGGACGTCGAGCGGGCCCGGATCGGTCCGGGGCATGTCCACGAGGCTCAAGACGCCTGGGCGCTCGAAGCGGACGGCCTTCACAGTCGTTTAGGTTCGTCGTACATCGTATCTGATGGTAGCATTCCAGCGATGCGCCCTCACAGTGCCTCCGCCGCTCATCCGCTGGTAGTGTGTATCGGGTCCGCGGCACTGGACATGGTCCTTGACGTGGAGACAGCACCCACCGGCGACGAGCGGCGCGCTGCTCGTTCGGGTCGACTCGCTGGAGGTGGACCGGCGGCGACTGCGGCGGTCGCGATCAGCAGGCTTGGCGTGCCGGTCGCGTTCGTCGGCCGGGTTGGTCCTGATGCAGCCGGCCGTCTGATCCGGGACGGGTTGGCGGAGGAAGGCGTCAATACGGATCTGCTGAGTATTGACCCAAGGATCGACTCCGCGCTGTCAGCGTGCCTCGTCCAACCCGACGGCAACCGGGCGCTGGCTGCCTTCGGCGGTGCACGACCGACCACATGGCCCATGACTCCGGCGATTGCGGAGCTGTGCCGGGCCGCCACATGGGTCCACGTCGACCACGTCGGCTGGACGATGGCCGCCCAGCTGGTCGGTCAGGGGATCCGGACGCCAATCTCGGTCGATGGCGGCAACCCCATTCCCGGGCTGGACCTCGCCCGAATCAGTCTGTATGTACCAAGCCGGAAAGAGCTCTGCCGCTGGACAGGTCGCGAAGCTGCGGCGGATGCCCTTCTGGACGCCTTCGTCGCTGGATCACCGATCGTGGTCGCGACTGACGGCGCCGCCGGATCTGCCGGGGTGTCAGCTCTCCCGCTAGCGACGGCGGGCCTAGCGGCAGCCCTCCAGGCGGCCACAATCAGCCATACGCGGTCGTCGGCGCATTCAATCGTCCAGGCCGCCTACCCGGCCGCTGGATCGAGCACGCTGGGCGCCGGCGACGTATTCCACGGTGCAATCCTTGCGGCACTCGTCAACGGTCAAACCCTTCCGGCTGCCATGGCGTTCGCATCGGCCGCCGCTGCCATTTCCTGTCGCGGCTTGGACGGCCGATCAGGTATCCCAACCTGGATGGAGGTCGAAATGGTCGTCGGGACTGCCGATCAGTTGAGCACGAGCCTGTGAGCGTCCTCCCGGCAGCGATCGCGCGCTCCCATTTTCAGGCACTCGCCCGACCAAACGGCGGATTCGCAATGCTCGCGCTCGATCAGCGCGGGTCGCTGGAAACGATGCTGATGGCCGCGGGCCGGCCAGTGGAGCAGGACGGAATGGACGCGTTTCGGAGCACAGCCCTGCAAGCCTTGGCGCCGTTGGCCTCGGCCGTCCTGCTCGAGCGTGGATACCTAGGTCGCACCCAACCGCGCGGGCACTGGTCGCTGCCGTGCGGCCTCATTGTGGCCGCTGATGAGCTGATCCAGGCACCAGGCGAGCTCGTCACGGACAGCCTAGTTGATCCGGGCGGCGCGACGGTAGCCGTAGAACTTGGAGCCCAGGCGATCAAGTTGCTGGTGCTGTGGTTCGCGGGTGAGGACAACGAGCGCCAGGGTGCCGTCGTTGATGCCTTCGTCGATCTGGCCCACCAGAATGGGTTGCTAGCTCTGGTCGAGGGCATCGTTCGCCCGGGTCGTGGGAGAGCGGTCCAACCGGTCGTAGGCGACGACCTGTTGCGCGCCGCCGTGCGCTTCTCAGCCGGTGCAGACATCTACAAGGTACAGGTCCCCACCCAGGACGGAGACAGCGCAGAGGAGGTGGAGCGATTGAGTCAATCGCTCACATCGGCGATCAAATGCCCCTGGGTCGTCCTGTCGACGGGCGTGGCGCCAGACCAGTTCGCCGGCCTCGTGGCCGCATCGTGCCGGGGTGGCGCGTCAGGCTTTCTGGCCGGACGTGGGATCTGGGCAAGCTCACTCGCGACGGGCGATCCTGCCCTCCACCTGGCTGGACCGGCCGCAGACGGGCTGCGCGAACTGACGAGGATCGTCGACAACGAGGCCCGGCCGTGGACTGAGATCGCCCGATGACGGTCGGCCACGCAACGGTCGAGGGCATCCGTGGGCCGATTCGCGGCGACCAGCTTGGCTTCGTCCTGATTCACGAGCACGTGGTCTGTGCCTCGGCTGGAATCGTACGGAGCTGGCCATCCCTCTATGGCGGCCGCGAGCGGCTGATCGACGAATCCGTCCGTGTCCTGAACGAGGCCTACGCTGCAGGCGTTCGCTCGATCGTCGACGCCACGACCTTCGACCTTGGCCGTGACATGACCATCCTGCGCGACGTGGCGGACCGCGTCGAGCTCCAGCTCCTGGCTTCGACCGGCCACTGGCTGATGCCCTCACCGACCCTGGCCGCACGAACCGCGGCCCAGCTCGCGGACCAGTTCATTCAGGACCTCACCGTCGGCGCCGACGGGACGAACGTCAAGGCGGCCGTGATCAAGGTGGCCAGCGAGGACGAAGTTGTGCCATTTGAGGAGCGCGTCCTGATCGCAGCCGCTCGTGCGTCGCGAGCGACCGGAGCGCCCATCCTCACCCACTCGGCCGCACGCCGACGGATCGGCGAGCAGCAGGCGGCGATCCTGGAACGCGAGGGCGTCGTCCCGTCGCGGGTCGTGATCGGGCACTCTGACGACAGTCCCGAATTCGACTATCTCGACGGCCTCGCCCGCCGGGGCTACCGGATAGGCATGGATCGCCTGCCCAACGGGAGGCTGCCTGAATATGGAAGCCAAGGCGTCGAGGCGCGCCTTGACATGATCGTGCGGCTGGTTGACGCGGGACATGCCGACAAGTTGATGGTGGCCCACGACGACCCGATCTGGGCCTTCCTGTTGACCGAGGAGGACCAGCAGCGTCACCTCGTTTCAAATCCGGACCGGCTCGCCTTTGTGTCAAAGGTAGTTTTGCCCGGGTTGACCAAGCGAGGGTTGTCCCCGGCGGTTCTCGAGCAGATCACCGTGACCAATCCGCGGGCCTGGCTAGTTCAGGAGTGACCCAGGCCATCCTGGGCGATGAGGCGACAGCAACCAAGCAGGTCGAGGCCT
>JBBRIV010000288.1:0-3570 GCA_038220425.1 Candidatus Limnocylindrales bacterium | reverse complement strand
CTCCTCGCGGATCGCGCGCAGAAGGCTGTTGCGCTGCTGGAGTGCCCGGCCGTAGGTGGCCAGGTCGGCCGCATACACCGGCGAGCGGCCGCCGGCCAGCGAATCGAGGGCCGTCCGGCGCAGGCCCGGCGAACCGGCGATCAGGAGCATCTCTTCGGGCGCGAAGAGGACAACCCGGAGGGTCCCGCCCAGGCTGGTCGCGCGGCGGGGAACGCCGTTGACCCGGATCCGCTTGCGCTGGCCGCCGCTGCCCTCGCGCAGGAGGGCCACCTCGAGGGTGGATCCGCCACCGGCCGAGCCGCCGTCGATCACGCCTTCAACCCGGGCCAGGTCGGCCCCCCAGCGGATCATCTCGGCGTCAGTCGGGGTGCGGTGCGAGCGGCCCGAGGCCAGCACGACGATCGCCTCGAGCAGGCTGGTCTTGCCGGCCGCATTCGGTCCGTGGAGCAGGTGCGGTCCGGGCCCGAGCTCAAGCTCCAGGACGTGGTAGCCCCGCAGGTCGGTCAGGAGGAGACGCTGTAGCAGGGGTTCGATCCGGAGCGCCCGACGAGCCGCCGGCTGCTCCGGGAGCCTCTCTAGGAGGTGGTCCGGACCGGCATGACGACGTGGGTGTACGTGTCGTCGCCAATCGGCCGGAAGACGCCCGGCGAGAGCGGGCCGTTGAGCTCGATCGCAAACTGCTCGGCAGTCACGTTCTGGAGGACATCCGAGAGATAGCGCGAGTTGAACGCGATCGTCGTCCCGTCGCCTTCGACCGACGCCTCGACCAGGCCTTCGTTGTCGCCAACCTCGGCCGCGGCCGTGACCACAACGCCGCCGCCATCAGAGCTGACCTGGAGCTTGACGATGTTGGCCGCCGCGTTAGCGATCAGGGCGGCCAGCTTGACCGCCTTGTACAGCTCGTCGCGGTCGACCACGGTCCGGGTCGTGAAGCCCTTGGGCAGGACCTGCTGGTAGTTCGGGAACTGGCCATCGATCAGGCGGCTGACCAGGTCGATGCCCTCGAGGTGGAAGAGGACCTGGTTGCGGGCCGGCGCGAGCATCACCTCGACCGGGTCGTCAGTGTCGTTGAGCACCCGGGCCAGCTCGGCCAGGGAGCGTGCCGGGACGACCAGGCTGGTCTCCTCCACCGGATCCATCGTGGCCAGGGTCTTGACCGCGATCCGGTAGTTGTCGGCCGCGGCCAGGGTCAGCTGGTCGCCCTCGAAGCGCCACAGGACGCCGGTCAGGATGGGTCGAGCCTCATCGCTGGCCGCGGCGAAGGTGGTCTGGTTGAGCGCGTTCCTGAGGACCTTCTGGGAGATCCGGGTGGTCGGCCGCTCGCCCGCCGTGGGGATGGCCGGGAACTCCTCGGCATCGATCCCCTTGACGTGGGATTCGAACTTGCCGCAGCGGATCCGGAGGGTGTCCCCGGCCTGCAGCTCAAGCTCCACCCGCTCGCTCGACGGCAGGCCGGCAACGATGTCGGTCAGGAGCCGGGCCGGCACCGTGATTGCGCCGTCCTTCTCGATCTTGCCGGGCACCCAGTAGGTGATCCCGATCTCGAGGTTGGTTGCGGTCAGCTTGAGGCCGGCATCTTCGGTCCGGATCAGGACGTTGCCCAGGACCGGCAGGGTGCTTCGGGTGGAGACGGCGCGGCTGACGACCGACAGGCCGCGCGCGAGGTTCTCCTGCATGACCGATACGTTCACGGGGGGTTCACTCCAGGAACTCGGGACTGGACATCACCAGGGTGGATGGCGCGGGTTTGGCGCTTGTGCCCGGTGCTGTTCTTCTCTGGGGATTCAATCAAACCTATCTTAGTCCGTCATCATCATCATCATCCTGTTGACGGTGTGGACGGCCACGCTCAACCCGGCACGATTCCAACGTGGACGAAGGGCCGTCCGAGGTGGACCACGGCGGCTGAAACGTGGACTGGCCCGGCGTCCGCCTGTGGAGCGTTTGGCCGGCCCTGACGAGCGCTTCGACCGGGGCCCCGAATCGGCCCCGGCGAACCCCGGCTTCTCCACAACAGGACCCGGTTTTCCACGGGAATCGCGGCCTTATCCACAGGAATCGTCGGGAATCGCAGGCTGGAGGTCAGGATCCGGCCGGCGCCGGCCAACGGCTTTTGGCCGTCAATCGGCGTAGATCAGCTCGCGTACAGCGGCGATCTCGCGGCGCAGCTCGTCGTTGGCCGCGGTCTCGCGATTGATCTTGTCGCAGGCATGCAGGACCGTCGAATGGTCCCGGCCGCCCAGCTCGGCGCCGATCCGCAGGAGCGACACGTCAGTCTCCTCGCGCATCAGGTACATCGCGATCTGGCGGGGGACCACGATGGCCCGGTCGCGCTTCTGGCCCTGGAGGGCGTCCATTGGCACGCCGTAGTAGTCCGACACGACCCGGGCGATCCGCTCGGGCGTGACCTGGCGCTTCTTGGGGTTGTAGATCACGTTGGCCAGGACGGCCTGGGCGAGCTCGATGCTGATCGGGGTTGAGCTCATGCTGGCGTAGGCCACGATCCGGTTGAGGGCGCCCTCCAGCTCGCGGATGTTGCTGACAACCTTGCGGGCGATGAACTCGATCACGTCCGAGGTGATTGGGACCGCCATCTCCTCGGCCTTGGCCCGCAGGATCGCGATGCGGGTCTCCAGGTCGGGCGCGGTCAGGTCGGCGATCAAGCCCCACTCGAAGCGGCTGCGCAGGCGCTCCTCGAGGGTCACGATCTGCTTGGGCGGCCGGTCCGAGCTCAGGACGATCTGCTTGCCGTCTTCGTGGATCGTGTTGAACGTGTGGAAGAACTCTTCCTGGGTGCGTTCCTTGTCGGCGATGAACTGGATGTCGTCGATCAGGAGCAAGTCGATCCGCCGGTAACGCGCCCGGAACTCATCGATCTTGCCCTGCTGGATCGAGGTGATGAACTCGTTGGTGAACTTTTCGGAGGTTGCGTAGACCACCTTCTTGCGCGGGAACTTGGCCATCACCTGGCTGCCGATGGCATGCATCAGGTGGGTCTTGCCCAGGCCCACGCCGCCGTACAGGAAGAGCGGGTTGTAGGCATGGCCGGGCCGCTCGGCGACCGACAGGCTGGCGGCGTGGGCCAGCCGATTGGCTGAGCCGACGATGAAGTTGGCAAACGTGTAGCGCGGGTTGAGGTTGGACGAGCCACCCTCGCCGCCGACCCGACCGGGTTCCAGTCGAACCTGCTGGCTGGGCGCCGACGGCCCGGCCGGCGCGTCGCCAGCGGTCGTCTCGGCTGGGGCCCGCACGATGAACTCGACCTGGACGCTGTAGCCCACGATCCGGGCCAGGGTCTGGGAGATGAGCGAGCGATAGCGCGTTTCCAGCCAGTCCTTGGCAAAGCCGTTGGGGACCGCGATCCGGAAGAGGTTGTCCTCAACCTCGATCAGGTTCGTGTCGCGCAGCCAGGTCTCGTAGTTGGCCGGCGACAGGGACACCTGGAGTTCACCCAGGGCGGCTCGCCATACGTGCTTCGCGTCCATAGGTTCGAGTGACCCTGCAGCTCAGTGGAATGAATCGCCGACGCGGCGGCCGGGAGTGAACAGGCAACGGCGAAGCGAGATGACG
>JBBRIV010000287.1:0-3587 GCA_038220425.1 Candidatus Limnocylindrales bacterium | reverse complement strand
ATTCTTCTTACCCTCCCCATCGGGGGGGCTATGCGCGGCTTGTGGGGGGCCCCCCACGTCTCCCGGGGGACTTGATCCGCTCGGGCTTGGTCTGGCCGGGCTTACGGGTTGTTGGCGGTCTGCTCGGCGCTGAACGTGAAGGTCGTCGTGGTGGTGGCACCCTGGAAGGCGTTACCGGTAGCCGCCGGCAGGTTGGCCGAGAAGCACAGGGTCTCGTTGGCCGCGCCGTTGAGGACCCGATCACCAGCCTGGGCACCCGCGGCGGGATTGCCGAAGGCGGCGGCGCTCAGGGCACCTGTGTATAGGCTGGTCCCATCGAACACGGCACAGCTCGTACCCAGGGTCTTGACCGTCAGGGTGATCTGGTTCATCAGGTTCTTGGCATCGGCGTTGGTGCTGGCACTGGTGACCGCGTAGCGCAGCTGGCCGGTGCCGCTGTTGCTGACCACCAGGGCGCCGGCGATCGTGTCGCCGGGCATCATGTTGGCCGAGGTCAGGAGGGCCGTGGTCGGGTTGAGGCCCAGGATCACCGTCCCGGTCGTGAACGCGTTCCCACCGAGGGTCGGAGCGCTGGTGAAGATCGCCAGCGAGCCACCAACGGCAATGCTGGAAGCCGCGAGCAGGCCCAGGGTCAGGCCCACCAGCAGGGGCAGGCGCCGGCGCGGGCGGCGGTCCAATGACGCGTCGAGATCAGCCACGAATGAGATACCTCCGAGTGGGTCGCCCAGATGCTGGGGGGGGTGGCGGCCGGTGTTGTGACCATTGGTCTTGCCTTAGGCACCGAATGTTGGTGCCCGCCCGCCCGCCAAACCATTCGACCATCGGGCTACCAAATCACATCCGGTGGTATGTGACCGTCGGCAGTAACTGTTGTTACACACCCATGCAGAGGAGCTGGGCTGGCGCGGCTCCGAGCCCGAGGAATTACTTCGGGAAGGCGAAGGATTGAACGATCGGCACCGCCTGGGTGACGAGCGAGTCGAAGCGCGAGGGCGTCGAGTTGTCATCGATCACGATGGCCACGATGCGTCCCGGGCCAACCGTGATCAGCACGATCCTCATTTGTTCGCCCGACCCGATCCGCAGGCTCCAGTTGGCGGCGGAACCAGTTGCGTCAGTCAGCAATGGCGCCGATGCCTGGCTGTCGCCGGGGCAGACGGCTGCGCGCGTAGGCCCGAGGCGAACGTCGACCATGACGCCCGCATCGCCATCGATCACGACCGGCACAGGGTGACTCGTCACGAGATCCGCCCGGCCAGCCAGCCAGGCTGCCAGGCCGGCGGGTGTTGACGGCACGCCGGCAATCAGCTGGGCCGAGCAATCCGCTGTCGCGGCCATCGCCGCCGGTCGCGCGTACAGGTAGATCCCGTGGACCGTATTCCCGTTTGGGTCACCTCCGGCACCGGCGTAGTCGGTCGCCGGCATGAGACTGAAGTTGGTCGGCCAGTCATCACGGTTGGCCCAGCCGGTCGGCACGCTGTAACGAAGCTGGCCGTAGGCCCCAAGGAGCGGAACATTCGACGTCGCGTCCCGGATATCGAAGAAAGTGGACGTGAAGGTGCCCGCCGGGATCGGTCCCAGGCAGGTGTCCTGGGGATCGCGGCAAGCCGAATGGATCCACGTCCCTCCGAAGGCCGCGGCACGAACCGGGCACCCGTCGTGGCGGACCGACAGGGTCAGCTGGGCTCCATCAGACGATACGGACCAGGCATAGCTACCCACGCTGCCGGCAGCGCAACCACTCGTTGCGGCGTCGAGCGTCAACACCAGGTCGCCCGAATCGCTGATCGTGCCGGTCGACTTGAGGATGGGCTGCGTACCACCTCCATTGAACAGCAGGAAGGTGCTGCCCACCACGTGCAGAAGGCCGAGTTGCGGATCTCCGGACAGCGCCGGGACCAGTTTGGGCGGGCCGATCCAGATTGCCTGGAGCGCGGTCGGCATTCCCGTAGTCGAGAGCACGCTGGGACTGCTCGACGGAATCGGCTGGCTAGGCTGGCTGGGCGGAACCACGACGAGTGGATCCGGACCACGGCTGCCGACGAGGGCCTCGCCGATCGCCAGGCTCATGAGCACGCCCACGATGACGACCGCCAACACCAGCCGGCGCGACGCCCGGGGACCCGCCCCGGTTCCCAGGCGTTGGGCGAGTCGGGCCGAGGCCCTGGCCGCGCTTGGAGCACCATCGAGCTGGCCGGCCTGCCAGTCGAGGAAGCTGCGCAGGTCACGGTCAACCTGATCGTCGTTCGACAGTTGGCTCATGACGAGGCCTCCTCAAGTTCACGGCGCAGGCGACTCTTCGCCAAGCGCAGTCGCGAGCGCACGGTTTCCGGTGGCGCACCCACGAGCTCGGCGGTTTCGATGACGGAATAGCCGGCGTAGAGGTGCAGCGCGACGACCGCCCGTTGCTCGTGCGAGAGCGAGCCAAAGGCGATTCGCAGGGCGGTCCAGTTGGGAACGTGTTCGGCGGCCGGATCAGGTGGTTCAATCCAGGCAATTTCCGGTCGGAGCCCAATCGCCCGGCGCAGCCACGATCGCGGAGACCGGCCGATCCGGATGGCCTCGCGCACGACAATCCGATCCAGCCACGGGCGCAGCCGCTCGGGGTCACGCAAGGTCGAGCGCCGCCGCCAGGCCTGTTCCAGGCCACTCTGGACCGCATCCCCGGCATCGGCGCCGTCGCGACAGACCAGCCGGGCGAGGCGCAGGAGGCGATCGTAGTGTTCAATCACGAACGCGCCCAGCTCGGAATCCACACGTGCGCCGGCGGGGGCGGCTGTCCGATCGAGGGCCACGGTCTTGGTTGACTCAGGATTGGTCATCTCACCGGACATAGAGGTCGCGACCAACCCGAATGGGTCAATCGACTCCGGTCAGTGTCAGCCCAGGCAGATCCCCAGAAAGTAGGTCCAGAACGCGGGAATCTCGCGGGCGATGAGCATGGCTGTGCCGCCACTCGGCGTCGACGGGCCGGTCAGTCGGTCTTGGGCTGCCAGAGCTCGATCTTGGTCCCCTCAGGATCGAGGATGTGGGCGAAGCGCCCGTTGGAATCGTCGGCGACCACGTTCGCCTCGACGCCGTGCTGTGCGCAGCTGGCCAGGATGCCGTCCAGATCGTCGACCGCGCAGTTGATCATGAACTCCCTGGTCGACGGCGCGAAGTGGTCGCTGTCGGAATCGAACGGGCTGAACACCGTGGCAGCACCCGGATGGCCGGTCATGGCGGCGGGTTCGAACACGATGCCGCCCCAGTCCTGCAATTCGAGGCCGAGCACATCGCGATACCAGTTGCTGAGGGCGCCCGGGTCCTTCGACTTGAA
Organism: Candidatus Limnocylindrales bacterium; assembly: GCA_038220425.1. Taxonomy (GTDB): domain Bacteria; phylum Chloroflexota; class Limnocylindria; order Limnocylindrales; family CSP1-4; genus Palsa-1033. The sequence continues at coordinate 268 of JBBRIV010000287.1, read as the reverse complement.
GAACACCCCGCCGATGCCGAGAACTTTGGCCATGTCACCCTCCCGACTGGCGCTGGGCTGCGCCAAACTGCGCCCGACAGGATACGAACGCGCGCCCGCAGCCTACCGGATGGTGATCGGGGGCCAGGTGCGAACGGACTAGCCGGATGACGACTCGTTCAGGCTGACCGCAGCTCGAATGAGGGTCGCGAATGCCGCTTCATCGATCTGATCGTCCTCGTGGACGTCGATGGCGCGCCGGGTCTTGCCTTTGAGACTTGAGTTGAAT
>JBBRIV010000286.1:0-3595 GCA_038220425.1 Candidatus Limnocylindrales bacterium | reverse complement strand
GGCATCTCGGTGGCCAGGGCCACGTCCAGTTCGGGCGGAGTCGGCGCCCGGAAGCCGCGGACCCGACCGCGACGCAACGGGCCGGTCGGGGTCGAGGCCCGGCGCGGTCCCAGGTCCGAGACGCGCGAGCGCCGGGCGGGTTGGTCGAGTGAGCCGTGCCGGCCGGAGGGCGAGGCATGGGTTGGCGGCCGATTCCGGGTGTATAGCATCTCGGTCGTGTCGAGATGGGCGGTCACCGGCCGGGTTGGCCGGGGCGGCGGCACGCCGCCGGTTCCGCGCCGCGTGCCCGATCCGTCGAACGGGGCACCGCCACCAGCCGGGCCTCGATCGTCGCCCGTATCGCCTCGGTCACGGTCGGCGCCGCCGCCCTTGCGCAGGCGCTCGTAGGCATCGTTGATCTCGACCATCCGGGTCGTTGCGGCGCGCGCGGCGGCAGGGTCGCCGGCATTGAGGTCAGGATGGTTGGCCCGGGCAAGCCGGCGCCAGGCCGACTTGATTGCTGCCGGCGTGGCCCCCGGGTCCAGGCCCAGGACGACGTGAGGATCGCGCTTCTTCACCAACCGAGTCTAACGGTCGGGCCGCACCGGAACGCGATTGAGACGCGTTGCGGACGCGCATTGAGCGCGCTTGACAGGATCGCCCGGCCGTCGTCCCATTCAGGCATGTCCAAGTTCCGACGAGCCGGCGCCCTCGCGACGCTGGCTGCCCTGCCGGTCGCCCTCGCCTATCGCTTCAGCCAGGTCTATCGGGCCCGGGCCGGTTTTCCCCATCGCCGGCCGCCGAGCTTCACTCAGGCCGACTTCGGGATGCCCTTCGAGGACACGCTGGTCCGCTCGACCGGCGGCGACCTGCCGGCCTGGTTCGTCCCGGCCAACGACGGCCGGCCGGGTCCGGGCGTGGTCCTGGTTCATGGCTGGGACTCGGCCCGCGACCGGATGTTGGCCAATATCCAGTTCCTCCACGCGGCCGGGTTCCACTGCCTGACCTTCGACGTCCGGGGCAACGGGGCCAATCCGGCCGAGACGCTGCCGCTCAGCGCGGGTGAGTTCGGGGCCGACGCGCTGGCCGGCTTCGCGACGCTCAGCGCCCGCCCAGAGGTGACGATCGGCGCCGTCCTGGGCCACTCGATGGGGGCCATCGGGGCGCTCCTGGCGGCTGCCGCCGATCCGCGGGTCGCTGCGGTGGTCAGCTCATCCACCCCGTCGGATCCGCGTCGCCTGGTCAGCGAGACGTTCCGCCTGGCCGGCCTGCACATTCCGTCGGTCGTCGCCGCGCCCCTGAGCTGGCTGACCACCCGCGAGTTCCTCCGGCCACGGGGCCATCGGATGCGCGACATCAGCGCCCTCGAGGCGATCGTCCGCTATCGCGGGCCGATCCTGCTGGTCCACGGCCAATTCGACAAGGTGATCCCGGTCGAGCATGCCGAACGGCTGCGGGCGGCCGCGGTTGCCGCGCGCGGTGGCGACGATTCGAACGTGACCCTCCTGATCGTCCCGGACGGCGGTCATACCTGGCTGTACGAGGACGTGACCTATCGCCGCCAGATCGCGGCATTCCTGGCCCGCTCCATGGGCGGGCCGCTCAGTCCAGAGGCAGCCGCGGACGTGGCCGGCGCCGCGCAGGTGAGCCGCCTGCCCGAACCCGAGGGTTCGCTCGTCGGCAGCCGGGCCGATGGCGTGGCGGCCGCCTTCCTGGTCGGCGCGACGACCGTTCGCGGCCCGGGCGACCAATGACCTCGGCCTGGCAAGCGGTCCGGCTGAAGCGCGCGATCCGTCGCTTTGACGAGCGTCCTCTCGAGCCGGCCCACCTGGAGCGAATCCTGGAGGCCGGCCGGCGGAGCGGCAGCTCCAAGAACCTCCAGCGCTGGTCGTTCATCGTGTGTCGCGATCGTGAGCACCTCGGCCAGCTGGCGACGCTCGGCCCGTATGCCGGTCACCTGGCCGGCGCGGCCGTGGCCATCGCCCTGGTGACCCCGGACCCGCGTGGGCCCGAGGCACCCCTGTCCATCCTGTTCGACCTGGGCCAGGCTGCGGCCGCGATGATGCTGGTCGCCTGGGAGATGGGCATCGGCAGCGTGCCGGCGACGGTCTACGAGGAAGCCCGGGCCCGCGAGCTGCTGGGCTATCCGGCCGACCAGTACTGCGAATACCTGCTCTCGTTCGGCTACCCGGCTGATCCAACCGCGCTCACGGCGTCGCCCCGTGCCGGCGGCCGGGTGGACCGTGCCGACATCATCCACGAGGAGCGCTGGTAGCCCGCGCTCAGGCGGCGGTCACTGCCATTTGAAGAAGCGGGCGGAGATCCCGAAGCACACGGCGGTCCAGCCGATCAGCACGGCGAAGCAGACCCATAGGGGCGAGAACGCCGCCCCGTTGACCATGACCTGGCGCAGGGCGTCGGAGAGGTAGGTGAGGGGCAGCAGCCGGGCAACCACCTGGAGTGGCTGGGGCATCGCGCTGATCACGAAGAACGTGCCCGACAGGAACATCAGCGGGAACTGGATCACGCTGGTCATGCTGTTGGCGGCATCTTCGGATGGGGCGAACGAGGCGATCACGTAGCCCAGCGAGATGAACGCCAGCGCGCCCAGGATCACCAGGCTGCCCAGCAGGACCAGGCTGCCGGTGACCTGCATCCCGAACAGGAGACTGCCCACGGCCACGATGATCAGGGTCTGGATGATCCCGATGATCAGGCGCATGACCACGTTGCTGCCCACCAGCTGCCAGCGGTGCAGGGGCGTGGCATTCAGGCGCTTGAGGATCTTCTTCTGGCGATCGGCAACCAGGGGGATCGCGGCAAAGACGCCCAGCTGCATCAGGGCCATGCCCAGGATGCTGGGCACCAGGTAGCTGATGATATTGAGGTTCTGGGTCTGGATGGTGGCCGGCTGGGCCACCACCGTTGGCGGCCGGCCACCAAGGTTCACGGCGCCAAGCACTCCGGCCACGACCTGCTGGACGATCCCGCCGGTGGCCGCCTGGGTTGGATCGGTGAACACGGTGATCTGGACCGGGGCGGCGGGGACCGAGCCGGCCGTGCCGGCGGCGACGACGGCGGCACCGTAGCCCTTGGGTACCTGAAGGATCGCGTCCACCTTGCCGGTCTTCATCAGCTCGGTGGCGCTGGCCAGGTCGGCGTCGGTGACGGTGACCTCCTTGAGCGACGAGAAGGCTGCCCGCAGCGTGCTCGACCCACTGGAGCCGTCCAGGTCTACCCAGCCCAGCTTGATGCTCGTGCTGCTGCCCTGGAAGATCAGGCCAAACAGGACGACGAAGATCAACGGGAAGGCGAACGTCCAGAACAGGGCGGCGCGATCCCGGACGAAGCTCCGGATGTTGGCGATGCTGAGCTGGATCAAGGGCCGCATGGGGTTCGCCTAGTCGCGCAGGGCTCGACCGGTCAGGTCCAGGAACAGGTCTTCGAGGGTCGGCCGCCGGATTCCGAGGTTGCCCGGCTCTACGCCCAGGGCCTCGGTCGCGGCCAGCAGGCCGGCGATCGTGCCCGACACATCCTGGGTGTAGAGGATCGTCTCGCCGTCGTCCTGCTTGACCGACTGGACGCCCGCCAGCCCTTCGAGCTGGGCGTCCCCCAG
>JBBRIV010000285.1:0-3606 GCA_038220425.1 Candidatus Limnocylindrales bacterium | reverse complement strand
CGTGCGTGGGCTGGGACGGCCCTCGACATGAAGACGAAGAGCATCCTGACGCTCGGGATCCTGGCCGCGCTTGGACGGTTTCAGGAGGTCGCCGTCTACACAAAGGGAGCGCTGAACTGCGGGGTGACGGTTGACGAGATCAAGGAGGCCCTGGTCCATGTCACCGCCTACTGCGGTGCGCCGGCTGGTCGCCAGGCCTTTGCCGCGGCGCATGAGGCCCTCGTGTCAGCCGGAGCTCTGGGCGCGCCGGCCGTCTGAGCTATCCCGGTGCCGGGTTGGAATAGGTGCAAGGGTGGGAGTGCGGAGAGGCCGGCCCTGCCCATCACGGCACCCGACCTCCCCGCGCTTGTTGCCCGGATCGGTAGGTCCGGGTCGGGCCAGACTCCATCTTTGGTCCGCGGTCGGTCAATAGGACGATGGACCCACGCGGATCTGTACTCACCCCGACCGTCTTGCTTGATATACAAGTTGCAATAGACCGCTGGTTGGTGGCCTGTCACACTCGCGCCGGCCGTCGATCCCTCGCCTGCGGCCATCCAGGGTGGCCGAGGTCCGGGACAGACCAGATCGGGGCACCCAGTGCCATACCAGCGACTCGCGGCGGCGATCCTCGAAGAGTGGCGGGCAGTCGAGCGTCAACTCGCGGCCATCGGGCCCGATGGGGCCGGCTACGCGGGCGCCAAGGCCGAGGCTGAGCGCCTACGGGACGAGTACGAGCGGTTGTTCCTGCAGGCCCGCGCTCACCATCGACCCGAGCCGCCACCCTTTCCGGACGGGGACCAGGAGCCGACCGCCGGCGAGAGTTGATCGCCAGATGCAACGGTTCGATCACAGCCGGGCGCGGCGAATGAGCCTAGCCCCGATGGATAGTCCGGGCCATGGACTGGGTCAGGAATGCTGATGACCGTTGGCACCTCAATCACCCATGGGGACCGGGCGTGCACAGGGCGGGCATCGTCCGGGCGGCCTGCGGTGCGGCGGTCTCGATGACTGAGCCGCCGTTTCAGCGCGCCAACCTGAGCGATGTGCCGGCCTACCTGCGATGTCGGTTGTGTGCCGAGGTGGCGACGCGTCTGGCTTGGGCGCGCATGGGTGGGGACAGCTCAGACGAGCCGGGCGGCGTCGGCGCAGACGATGCCGATCGCCAGCGGCCGCGGGACGACCGATGAAGCGCTTGCCACGGCTGGGGCTTCTGACGAACGTCAGCAGCGTCATGCTCATGGGATGGTTCGTCGTCCGAGGTTTCGTCGAGGCTTGGCGGGAGCGACGAGCCCTCGAACCTCCGACGGGGCAAGAGCAGCGCTGACGGTCAACCTGTCACGCGTGGTGGGCTATCTTCACCCGGATGGCCCGCCGCCCAGACCCCGAGCGCCTCTACGCCGCCCGACGCGCTGGCTTGACGACGAGGCTGATCAACGAGGTCCGCCTCGGCCCGGAAATGGCGGAGACGTGGATCACAGCCTGGGAGGCCGATGCCGCACGGCGAGGCGTCAGCAGACGATCAATCACTTTCTGGGACGGGGCCTGGCGGTGGATCAGCCGGGAACGGGCTGGCTAAGGCCGATCAGCCTACCGCGCCGGGTGTGCGCGGGCTCGCTCCCGGTCCGAGCCTGACTTCAGGACGCGCTTCGTGATCGGGACGAAGAGGGTCGCGATCGCTGACTGTCCGCCGATGATCAGGAGGATCAACAGGCCCGGCAGGGTCAGGGCGGCCCCCGGGATCGTCCAGGCGAGTGCGCCGAAGTCCGCTGACATCGGAAGATTGACGAGCACCGCTCCCAGCGTGGTGCCGGGCTGGCCCACCTGCAGACCGGGGCTGGGGCGCGGGCCGGGGCTATTGCCGACTGAGCCAATCCCGCCTGGGGGCGATGGCGCCCCAGCCACCTCAGACGATGAGGCAGTCGGCGATGGCGACACCCCTAGACCGGGCGACACGGCCGACGGCGGCGATCCTGCAGGAGCCGGACTCGGAGTGCTCTTCGGAGTGGGCGTCGGAGATGGGGCCCCGCTCGGTGGAGGCGTTGGACGTGCAGTTGGAGTCGGCGTCGGTCGGGGCGTTGGTGCAGGTGTAGGGGTCGGCGTCGGGCCCGGACCGACGGAGAATGGGGGCAGCGGGCTGGCCGGCGCTCCCAGCGACTTCGCGCACGGCTGAAACTCCTGGAAGGCAGTCGCTGTCCAAGCCGGCAACGGGCTCGAGTTCGCCACGACGCGGATCACGAACAGGCCGTCGGAGCCCTGCTGCAGGCGGTCGGGATCGTTGTCGGTGGTGAAGGTGACTAGCGTGGGCCCGGTGCCACTCGTCCCACCGGTCCAGCTTGAGCCGGGGGCGCTGACGACGGATACGGCCAGCACGGTGAAGCCGCTCGGTACCGATACGCTGACACAGCCGATGTCCTTGCCACCAGGGGTCACGGTGACGGTCACGTTCGTGGCGACGCCGACGGCCAGGGTCGAGGGAGACGCCGAGATCGACCAGGGTTGGCCAGCATTGGCGACTGGCACGAGGGCCATCGCAAGGCTCAGGGCACCGGCACAGGCGGCGAGGACCGAGAACCGCCTGATCACGCGGGCCCCAGCACTTGGTCGGTGAAATCCTTGGTCAGCGGCCCGGCCTCGCCGGCGGGCAGATCGGGCGGCACCACCTCTTCGGTCTGGGTGAGCCGGAACCAGTCCGCGAGTTCCCGGTTGACGACGACGGTCCCCAGCGCGACCCGCTGCGGCTTGCCGGCTGACAGGTACTCGATCCAGGCATCGGTCAGCGGGATCATTGGCTTGCGATGGCGAAAGCTCGCGATCGGGTCGGAGCCCGGCAGCACGTGGAGATAGCCGCGAATGAGATACGGACCGGATTGGATCAGGAGCGGCCAGGCCCGGGTGTTTATGCGCTTGGCACGCGGGCCAGACGGACCGGAGGCATGAACGGCAATCAGCTCATCGCGGGCGATGAGGACCAGTCGGGACTCGACGACGTGGCCGTCCGCGAGGCTCTCCAGCTGGACGTCGACGAGTTCGAACGCCTCATGGTCGTTGAGCAGTTCGGTCAGTCGGCCCGGTGGCTGGGCCCATCGCCCGAAGACGCGGCAATCGGGGGCATAGGCGACGAAGGCGTCGAGTTCCTCGACCTCGACTGCGTCGATCGGCTCGTCCGGGGCCCTGCCCAGGACGATGCGTAGCCGGCGCGGCAGCCGATCGATGATCATGCTCGCAGGGTACGGCGGCTGAGCCTGCCCGCGGAGAGGCCCGATCGGATGGGACCGATGGCTCGAATACCGGGGATTTCGGTTCGGTTGCAATACACCTTGCAGTCCAGTCCAGGGGGACCTGGACCTGGCCCGACGGCGCGTTGGATTGCGACGAAGCCGTCCACGACAAGGCCCTGCTTAGAACGCCCAGAAGCCTGGCTGTGAGGCTCGCAGGTGTCACACGCGGCCCCGGGTAGCTCTCGCTGCTGCTGGGCCGTTCTGTGCCCCCTTGGGATCGACCTTTGTCTACGGCCGGAAGACCCGGCAGCCAACCTGCTGGGGCCTCTAAATTGGATCCACGGCCGGGCGGGAATAGGTGATCGGGAAGTCGAGCTCCCACTGGTCGCCGGCGGCGCCCATGCCG
>JBBRIV010000284.1:0-3622 GCA_038220425.1 Candidatus Limnocylindrales bacterium | reverse complement strand
TCGTCGCGGTGATGGGCCCGAGCGGCTCGGGTAAATCGACCCTCCTTCATTGCCTGGCCGGGATCAGCCTGCCCGATCGAGGCAGCGTGACGTTCGACGGCCGGTCCCTGGAAGCCATGGCCGATGCTGAGCGCAGCCGGCTTCGGCGCACCTCGTTCGGATTTGTCTTCCAGTTCGGCCAGCTCGTAGCGGAGCTGTCGGCACTCGAAAATGTCGCGCTGCCACTGCTCCTGAACGGCGTCCGGCGTTCGGAGGCCGACGAGCTCGCGGCTGGCTGGTTCGGGGAATTCGGGCTGACGGGGCTGGAACGGCGGCGTGCGGGGGAAATGTCGGGTGGCCAGGCCCAGCGCGTCGCCCTCGCCCGGGCGCTCGTGATCGAGCCCGTGATTGTCTTTGCGGATGAACCGACTGGATCGCTCGATAGCCTGGCCGGCGAGCACGTCATGGAGTTGCTGACGGCCGCCGCGACCCAACATGACGTGGCCGTGATTCTGGTCACCCACGAGGCCCGGGTCGCGGCCTATGCCCAGCGCGAGGTGATCGTCCGGGTTGGCCGGATCAGCGGCGTCGAAGCACCATGATCCGGCTCGGAATCCGACTCGCGACCGCGGGCGGTCGGGCCGCGGCGATCGGCCCGGTCCTGACTGCCGTGTCGGTGGCGGTCGGGACGGCAATCCTGCTCTTCGCGCTGTCGTTCCAGCCGGCGGTCGACAGCCGAGCCGAGCGCTCGGCCTGGCGGACGACGTTCGCGCCGGATACCGACGGAACGCTGTTGGTCGTCCCGGTCGAGGACCGTTTCGACGGCCAACCCCTGGTCCGGTTGATGATCGCTCGGGTCAAGCCGGGCGGCGCGATCCCACCGGGCATCAGTAGGCTGCCCCAGCCGGGCCAGGCATTCGTGTCTCCCGCCCTCGCCGCGCTCCTGAAAGGCGTCCCGGCGGACCAGCTCGGAGATCGCCTGGGGACGGTCGTCGGGACCATCGGTGACCAGGCGTTGCGCTCGCCCCAGGAGCTGGTCGCTGTGGTTGGATCCAGCGAGGCGACCCTCCGCGCCCTTGACGCTCTACCCATTTCGTCCTTCGCCGATCAGCCCGCCGCTCCGCCGATTACGCCAATCGCCCAGCTAATGATCGTGTTGGCGATTGTCGGAGCGCTGGCACCGGTGGCCGTCTTCGTCGCGACGTCCACCAGGCTGTCTGCCGCGCGCCGCGAACAGCGCCTCGCCGCGCTCCGGCTGGTGGGGGCGACCCCCGGCCAAGTCACCTGGCTGGCCGTGGTCGAGGCGTTGGTCGCGACGGTGGCCGGGGTCGTTGGTGGCATCGTCCTGTTCTTCGTTGCCCGTCCGCTCGTTGCCCTCGTCCCGCTTGACGGCGCCACCTGGTTTGCGGACTCGATCCAGCCGGCGCCCGTGGCCGCGATCGCCGTGATCCTCGCGATCCCGGTCGTGGGCTCGATCGTGGCCGCAGCCGCCCTGCGTCGGGTCATCGTGACCCCACTGGGCGTCCAGCGCCGACACGTCCGGCGACCGCCCGGGATCCGTCGGGCGGTGCCCCTTGTCGTCGCACTGGCGGCGCTGTATTTCACGATGGCGATCGTTCGGAACGGCTCCTCGAATAGCGTCCTGACGCTGATCCTGCCCGGGATCGCATTCGCGGGGGTCATCGTCGGCATCGTGCTGGTCGGTCCGTGGCTGACCGTCGTGGTGGGCCAGGCTCTGCGACGCCTGCCGGGCGGGGCCGCGATGCTCCTGGCATCCCGGCGCCTGACCGACGATCCATTTGGCTCGTTCGGCTCGATCGCTGGGGTGATCATGGCGGTCTTCGTTGCGAGCGCCTTCTTTACCTTCGCGAGCTACGCCCGGGAGCAGACCTTCGACCGGGCCGGAGTCATGCACCCGGGCCAGGTCTTCATCGAGATGCCACTGAACGAGGGGCCTGCGTTCGCCGACGTGCCGACCCGGATTGCGGCCATTCCCGGAGTCACCGCGGTCCTGCCGATCGCGAGTGCGGAAATCGTGGTCGACGGCACGCCGCTGACGACCTGGATCGGCCCGTGCGTCGCAGTGGTCCGCCAGTTCGATCTTCCGTCAGTCAGCTGCGGCTCGGCCCGAATTCATGCCCTGGCCGGCGTCGAGCCGCTTCGGCCGGGAACGTACCAGCTGTCGCCCGACCGGGGTGACCGGGCGCCCATCCAGCTAGCGGTCGCCGCTGGCGAGGGCGCCTTGCTCCAAGTCCCAAGCGATGGGGTGACCACCAGGCTGCCCCAGTTACTCGTGGAGGCAGATGCCCTGCCGGCGTCGGCCAACCAGCCCTCACCGACGTTGTTCTACATCGATACCAACGGCTCCACGGCAGCGGCCGAGCGCGTTCGAACCGTGGTCGCAGCTCGCGTGCCAAGTGCCATCGTGCGCCGGTTCGGCGAGGACTTTGCCTCGAGCAATGTCTACCAGGAGTTCGGCCGGGTGGTGGGCCTGGGCCTGATTGGTTCGCTGGTGCTGGCCGGCTGCAGCCTGGCGGTTGCAGTCACGACCGGAGTCCTCGAGCGCCGCCGCCAGTACGGGCTCCTCCGAAGTGCCGGGATGCCGGTCTCCAGCCTGCGTGCCCTCGTGCTTCTGCAGGCAGGCGCACCGCTGGTCGTCGTGGCCGCGTTCAGCGCGGCGCTCGGGATCGGGGTCACCCAGGTCGTCCTGCGCCTGGCTCACGCCCCGACGGTGCCCCTCCCGGATGCCTCGCTCGCGGTGACCCTCGGGTTGAGCCTCCTGGGCGCCCTCGCCGTCGTCGCCGCCACGCTCCCACCGCTCGAACGTCTCACCCGCCCGGAGGCGGTCCGCCTGGAGTGATGTTGTAGCGTGGCGCCGGGCGCCGGGCAACGCTCGCTGAGGAGCCCGGCCGGCCCGGTTGGTGCTCCGGGCCGGTTGCGCCCGCAGGGTCGTGCCAAGGCTTGCCGGCCGGTTGCTCGCCGGCGTGCTGCCGGGTCGGTTCCGGGCACGGTTCATGCCAAATGCCGCTGTGGGCGGCCGTATGGCCGGTCGCGGCTCGCTTCACGCCCTGCCTGGGGTCCCAGGCGCGCCAATTCGTGGGTGATCGTGCTCGGGAGCGGCCGGACGGGGCAAATCTAGCCCGATTTCGGCTGCGTCCTGACCATACGGTCGCCCCCAGCGGCAATTGTCCGAAGTGCGGCCGGGCAGGGGCCGAGGGCGCTCGCGTGCCCTTGCGGTTCGCCGCGCTCCGTGCATGAGCATTCCGAGGGGAACGAGGTCGACAAGGGGCTTCGCCGGTCGGGCGACCCCCTTAGGCCGGGGCAAATCGTCTGATCCACGCTGGGCGGCTCGAGGACGGGCCCATCGAGCGGGCCTGCCAGCTGCCCATTCGCGGGGCTACGGCTCGACTTGCCCTTGGAATGAACATGCAGCGAGCACCGGCCTGCCCAAGGCTACGCCGCGCCGGAACCGCCGCCGGCGACCCCACTCAACCCCGGCGGCGTCACTCAACCTCGGCCCGCCACTCAAACCGCGGCCGGGCAGGGCCCCTGGCCACAACCCCGCCGCCGCACAACCTCAGGCGTTGGCCAACTCGCGCGACATGGCGCGCAGGATGAACCGCGCCGCCTCGGCCGATTTGCC
>JBBRIV010000283.1:0-3626 GCA_038220425.1 Candidatus Limnocylindrales bacterium | reverse complement strand
ACCGTCCATGCTGAACACGCCATCGGTGACGACCAGGATGAGACGGTGCCGACCGCTGCCATCGCTCCGGCCGTCGCCGCGGGCCTTGGCCAGGGCCGCCCGCAGGGCCGCAACATCGGCGTGGGGGTAGATCACCCGGGGTGCCTTGGACAGGCGCATCCCGTCGATGATGGAGGCGTGGTTGAGGCTGTCGCTGACGATCAGGTCGCCCTCGCCGGTGATCGCGGGGATGACCCCGGTATTGGCCGCGAAGCCTGACGGGAAGCTGAGGACCGCCTCCGTGCCCTTGAACCGGGCCAGCGCCGCCTCGAGCTCCTGGTGCAGCGACATCGTCCCGGCGATCGTCCGAACGGCGCCCGAACCGGCGCCAAAGGCCTCGACCGCGGCCAGGGCGGCGGCCCGTACCCGGGGATGGTGAGTCAGGCCCAGGTAGTCGTTCGAGCTGAAGCTGACGCAGGCTCGTCCATCGACGACCACGTCGGGACCCTGGGCTGAGCTCATCACCCGGAGCGAGCGGTACAGGTGCTTCGCCCGGAGATCGGCCAGCTCGTCGGCGATGAAGCTCAGTGGATCGTTCCCGGTCACGGCCGTCATGTCAGACCTCCTGGGGCAGCAGGACGACTTTGCCGGCGTGGCCGGCGGCGAGCAGCTCGAAGGCCTGCTCGTAGTCGCGCATGGCAATCCGATGGGTCACGATCGGGGTCAGGTCCAGGCCCTGGGCCAGGAGCGCCTGGGTTCGATACCAGGTCTCGAACATCTTCCGGCCGGTGATGCCGTACACGCGCAGCCCCTTGAAGATGATGTCTTCGGCCAGGTCCAGGGTGATCGGCTTGGACGGCACGCCCAGGAGCGAGACACGCCCGCCGTTGGTGACCGCCTCGAAGCCCTGCCGGATCGCGACCTCGGCCCCGCTCATCTCCAGCACGACGTCAACGCCCACCCCGCCGGTCTGTTCGCGCAGCCTGGCCACTACGTCATCGTGGCCGTCGATCACCACGTCGGCGCCCATCGTCCGGGCAATCGCCAGCCGCTCCGGGTTGATGTCGGTGGCGAAGACCTTGGCCGCGCCGGCCAGCTTGGCGATGGCCACGGTCATCAGGCCGATCGGGCCGCAGCCGGTCACGACCACGGTCTGACCGGCAAGCTCTTCGACAAAGGCCGCATGGACCGCGTTGCCCATGGGCTCCTGGATCGCGGCAATCTCGGGGCTGAGGCCCTCGGATGGCCAGGCGTTGTGGGCGGGCAGGGCGATGTACTGGGCGAACGCCCCGTCCATGTCGACGCCCAGGATCCGCAGGTTGGCGCAGACGTGCTCGCGGCCTGTCCGGCACTGATAGCAGCTCTGGTCGACCAGGTGCGTCTCGACCCCCACCAGGGTTCCCAGCGGGATCTCGCCTCGACCGCGCAGGTTGGGTCCGTGGGCCACCACCCGACCGGCCATCTCGTGGCCGAAGATCCGGGGCAGTCCGCCGCCCAGGCGCTGTTCGGCCCAGGCATCCCAGCGGTAGATGTGCAGGTCCGTGCCGCACAGGCTGGCGGCCTCGACCCGGATGAGCAGCTCGCCGTCACCGGGGCTGGGAACGGGCACCTCGCGCAGCACGGCACCCGCCGTGGGACTGGCCTTGACCAGCGCGCGCATCGTGTCCGGGATCTGCCCGTCCGACATGGTTGCCTCCTGGCCCGAGTCTAGTCGCCGGCGACGATCGGATTCTCGACCGAGCCGATTCCCTCGATCTCCACCCGCACCCGATCCCCCGGCTCGTGGAAGACCGGCGGGGTCCGGAACACGCCGACGCCGGCCGGTGTGCCGGTGGAGATCACGTCGCCCGGCTCAAGGCTGATCGAGGCGGTGATGAACTCGATCAGCTCGGGGATCTGGAAGACCATGTCGGCCGTGGTCCCGTCCTGCATGAGGACCGGCGTACCCGCCTGGGGTCCGGCGCCCGGGATCCGCCACGATCGGATGCGCAGCCGATGGGGATCGGGAATGGTGGCCTTGAACGCGAGCACCGGGCCCATCGGCAGGAACGTGTCCGAGCCCTTGGCCCGCAGCCACTGGCCGTCGCCGTGCTCGCCCGGCTGGAGCGCCGGCGGGCTGCCCTGCCAGTCGCGCGCCGAGATGTCGTTGAGGACCACGTAGCCCAGGACGTAGCTGTAGGCATCGGCGGCCTTGACGTGGGCTGCAGCCCGGCCGATCACCACGCCCAGCTCGCCCTCGAGATCCAGCGCCTTGGTCCCGGCCGGCCGGATGACCGGCTCACCGTCGGCCACCACCGCGTTGCTGAACTTGGAGAACATCATCGGCCGGTCGGGCATGTCGCGGCCGCCCTCGGCCACGTGATCGCGATAGTTCAGGCCGATGCACACGATCTTGCCCGGCCGCGGGACCGGAGCCGCCGGAACCAGGTCCCCGAACGGGACGGCCTTGCCCTCGGCTCGGACCAGGCCGTCGGAGCCGAGGCGGCCCAGGGCCATGCCCTCGACCGGCACGCCAACGCCGCCCAGCTCGGCCTCGGAACGATAGGCAAACAGGCGCTCGGCGGTGCCGTCATCGACGAACTTGCGGGCAGGCGCCACGTCTAGCTCGAGCTTGGCGAAGGCGCCGGCGTGGCTGAGCTGGATGGCTGGGTCGCCGGGCTGGAGCCGATCGGGCTGGGACTGGCCGTGGCGGCCGGCGAGCTGCTGGGCGCCGAGCTTGGCGCGACCGAGCCGCTGGGCGTCGGGGAGCTGCTCGGGCCGATCGAGGGCGTCGGCGTCGGCCGAGCGCACTGGGTTTCGGGGTTGGTTCGCTCGCCCTGGGTCTTGTAGAACTCGAGGATCTGGCTGGTGTCGAGCGTGTTCAGGTAGAACACCTTGTCCCAGACCAGCGCCGCGAAGGGCGCCGCCATCGAGTCGAAGCGGGCAATGACCGGCGACAGCACGCCGCCCCGGATGCCGCAGATGGGACTGTTCGGGAAGTTCGCGGCGAGGGCCTGGAGAGTGGCCGCATTGGCGTCGGTACAGGCGCCCATCGAGCAGTTGTACAGAATCACGATCGCGCCATGCTCCAGGTTGTGGATCCAGCCTTCCGGCCGGGTGCCGTCATCGGGGCCGTAGTACTTGGCGGCGATCGGGCCCTGGTCCTGGGCGTTGTAATGCGGCCCGGAGGCCGGCGGGCAGTACGAGTAGCGCTGGTTCGAGCCGACCGCGACATGGAACTGGCCCATATCCGGCTGAGCCTGGCCGAGCGGGGCGGGCGAGCCGTTGGGCAGCGCCGTTCCGGCGGGCACCGGCTGCGTGATCGTGGCGCAGGAGTAGGGCGCGGCGGTCAGGCTGAAGAACAGGAACCCACCCACCACGACAACGATGACGGCCGCGATCGCGCCAAGCAGGCCGGTCCGGTGGCGCTCATAGAACGACGGCTGGTACAGCGAACGGCGCGGCCGGTGCGTGCCGGCTGTGCGAGTGCTCGATGGGCGGCCGCCGGCCGGCCGGGCCGACGGGCGTGCCGACGGATTTGCCGGCGTGCCCACGGCAGCCGTCCCGGGGATTGCGACTTGATCGACGGCCGGATCGACTATCGGATCGCTGGCCGGCGGTACCGCGGCTGGCGGGCGAACTGCCGCGCCATGGCTGGTCAGTGGCCG
>JBBRIV010000282.1:0-3651 GCA_038220425.1 Candidatus Limnocylindrales bacterium | reverse complement strand
CGAAGTACTCCTGGAACTCGAGCCAGCCGTCGGCCGTCAACACCTCGGTCCGGACCGGTTCATCGGTCACCGGCAGGATCGTGGCCGCCAGCCCCAGCGAGCGCTGCAGGCCAAGGTTGGCTTCGGTCAGGCTGCTGCCGGCGCGGATCCGGGCCGTCCGCACGATATGGGCGGCCAGGTCGCGGTCGCCCAGGCCGAACCAGGTCTCCTCGCCGTAGGTGCCGAGCTGGGCCGTGGCGGCTGACGTGTCGCCGGCGATGCCCCAGCCGAAGGGACCCTCGATCCCGGCCAGGGTGTACAGGACCGTGTCGTGGTCGGGACAGACCAGCAGGCCGTGGCGCTCCAGGTCATCGCCGACGTTGACGACCACCGTCAGCCCGGATCCGACGAGCGACTGCAGGCCGTGCCCGAATTTCGCTCCACCCACGCCGCCGGCCAGTTCGACGACCCGGCCAGCGGGCGAGCTCACGAGAGGGCGTCGAGCGCGGCGCGAACCTCGCCGATTCGCGCGATGGTCTCGGCGTCGTACGGTGCCGGCATCCGGACCTCGGTCTCGACCATGCCCAGCGCTCGGTACGGTGCGAGCTGCTCGGCGATCCAGCCCGGCGGGCCGAGCAGGAGTTGGGCGCCGGTGATCTCCTGGACGCCGTTGTGGGCCAGGCAGGCGTCCATCGCCCGGACCGCATCGGCCGGGTCGTCGCGGATGATCATCGGGAAGCTGAGCGTCCGCTCGATCGACCGGGGATCACGTCCGATGTCGGCGCAATGGGCGGCCAGGATCGCGTCTTTGGCCGCGTATTCCTCGGGCGAGGAGGCGTTGGAGTTCCACAGGTCGGCATAGCGGGCGACGGTCCGCAGGGTTTTCTTGGGTCCGGAGCCGCCGATCAGGATCGGCAGGTGGGCCTGGACCGGGGCCGGCAGGTGGGCGGCCTCCTTGAACGCGTAGAAACGGCCTTCGTGGTTCACGGTCTCGCCGTCGAGCAGCCGCCGGATGAGCATCACCGATTCGTCGAGCCGATCGAGGCGCTCCCCGAAACCTGAACCGAAGTCGATCCCGTGCGCCTCGTGTTCACGCTCGAACCAGGCGCCGCCGATGGCCAGGATTGCCCGGCCGTTGCTGATGTGATCGAGGGTGGTGGCCAGCTTGGCCGTGTGGCCGGGATTGCGGAACGTGTTAGCTCCGACCATCAGGCCGATCCGGATCCGGGCAGTCAGGGCCGCCCAGGCACTGAGGACCGCCCAACCCTCGAAGATCGGCTGGCGCCACGGTCCCTGGATGGCCATCAGGTGATCCCAGGTGTAGACGGCGTCCCAGCCCGCCGTCTCGGCGTTGATGGCCACGTCGCGCAGGCCCGGCCAGTCGCTCGCCTGGGACCAGGGCTGGGCCCCGAAGCGCATGGACGGCTGGTTCATGCGTGCAGCTTGGGCAGCACGTCCCGGCCGAAGACGTCGATCCATTCGACCTGGTTCCGGCCGACGTTGTGCCGGTAGACCTGGTGGAAGCCCATGTCCAGGAACTTCTGGATCTCGGCCCGATGGCGCTCGGGGTCCGAGCTGATCACCATCCGGCCGGCAAAGTCCTCGGGCCGGACGAGCTTGGCCATCTGCTCGAGGTCGTGCGGGCTGCGGATGTCCTGCTTGGGGAACTTCATTCCGCCGTTGGGCCATTCGAGCAGGGCGTTGGCCAGGGCTTCCTCGTCGGTGGGCGCCCAGGACAGGTGGAGCTGCAGGATGAACTTGAACTTCGTCGGGTCGTTGCCGGCCTCGCGGCAGCCTTCGCGGCATTTCTCGAAGATCATCTCGAGCTTGCCTTCAGGGGCGCCGACGGTGATCAGCCCGTCGCATAGGGCGCCGGTCTTCTTGGCCGTGATCGGCCCAGCGGTGGCCACGTAGATCGGCGGCGGCTCGGCCGGCATCGTCCACAGCCGGGTGGTCTCCATCTTGTAGAACGGTCCGCTGTGCTTGACATACTTGCCCGTGAACAGCTTGCGGATGATCTCGATCGCCTCGAACATCCGGGCGATCCGCTCGGGTGCCTCGGGCCAGTAGCCACCCATGACGTGCTCGTTGAGGGCCTCGCCCGAGCCGAGCCCCAGCCAGTGCCGCCCGGGATACATCGCGGCCAGGGTGGCCGAGGCCTGGGCCACGATCGCCGGGTGCATCCGGAACGAGGGACAGGTGACACCTGGGCCCAGGTCGCCGGTGGTCCGTTCGCCGAGTGCCGAGAGGACATTCCAGACAAACGCGGCCTGGCCCTGCTGGGGGACCCACGGCTGGAAGTGGTCGGCGGCCATCACCCCGTCAAAGCCGGCGGCCTCGGCGGCCGCGGAATAGCCGATGACTTCCTGGGGCCCGAACTGCTCGAGCATTGCCGCATAACCGATCTTCGCCTGGGCCATCCCGTCAGTCCTCGTAGTAATGGAGCTTGCTGGTGGCCAGCGCCAGGCGGAAGCTGACCCGCTCCTGGCGTTCAAAGCGATCCCGGATCATCGACTCGGCGCGAGCCGGCTCGTCGGCGTGGTAACGCCGGGCCATTTCGGCAATGTCGGCCTGGGCCTGGGCGGCCGAGCCGGTCTCAACCACGCTGCCCCGGATGGACACCCAGCGATAGCCGTCCTCGACCGTCAGGCTGATCCGCGGATCCCGCTGCAGGTTGCTCGGCCAGACCCGGCCGGGCTTGCTGTTGATGATCAGGTTCGAGCCGTCGAAGCGGAACCAGATCACCGCCTGGTGCGGGCTGCCGTCGGCGTTGATCGTGGCAATCGTCACAAACCGGAGGCCGACGCTGAGCAGGTCAACGGCGCCCGCGGGCACGGCTGGAGCGGCGTCGGGCGGTTGTGGCTGGGCCATGGACCGATGGTAGTCGAAGGAGCGATCGAGCGATCCGGCGATGGAATGTTGGGCACGCTGTCAAACTCTGCCGACATGCCAGCCGACCGCCCAGTACCGCTTCAACGCGCGCTGCTGCCGCTGCGCTTCTTCGTGGGCGGCACGTTCCTGTACGCGGGCATCGACAAGATCCTCGACCCGGCTTTCCTGCGGGTGGCCGGACCCGGCTCGATCGGTGAGCAGCTCCAGACCTACAGCCGGATCTCGCCGCTTGCGCCGCTGGTCCAGGCGGTCGCCCTGCCGGCCCCGCTCCTGTTCGGGGTGCTGGTTGCGAGCCTCGAGATCGCAGCCGGCCTGGGTGCCCTGACCGGCGTGGCCTATCGCCTCTCGGCGATTCTCGGCGCTCTCCTGGCGGGGACCTTCTTCCTGACCGCGTCGTGGGCAATCCGGCCGTTCTACCTGGGTCCCGACCTGCCCTACCTGGTCGGCTGGATCACCCTGGGCCTGGCCGGCCACGGCGGGCTGTACGTGATTGGTGACTCGATCGAGCGCGCGTTCAGCCTCCCGGCGCCGGTCAGCCCGGGGGCCGATCCGGTCCGCCGGGGCCTGCTCCAGGCAGCCGTCGTGGCGGCTGGATCGCTGAGCGTGGCCGGGATCTCGGGGATGATCCGGGCCTTCGGTCCGGCGTTTGCCTCCGAGCCGCTGGCCCAGTCGAGTCCGCCGGCCGACGCCTCCAGTCAACCCGGGAGCAGCCTCCCGGCGGGCGTCATCGCGACGGTTGCGCTGGTCCGGGCCCAGCGCTCGACGGCATTCAGCGTGCCG
>JBBRIV010000281.1:0-3689 GCA_038220425.1 Candidatus Limnocylindrales bacterium | reverse complement strand
CCAGGAAGCCCGAGATCGCACCAGCGACCAGGCCGATCAGCAAGCCCAGGGTCACCGACAGGATCGAGACCCACAGCGACGCGCGTGCGCCCCACAGGATCCGGGACAGGATGTCGCGGCCCTGCAGGTCGGTCCCCAGGATGTGCTGGATGCCAGGCGGCTCGAACCGGTGAATGATTGAGCCGGCCGTCGGATCGTAGGGCGAGATCACCGGTGCCAGGACGGCCACGAACACGAACAGTCCGATCAGGAACAGGCCGACCATTGCCGAGGGGGTGCGGACGAGCCGGCGGCCATCAGGAGTACCTGATCCGCGGGTTGAGGTAGGCGTAGCTGACGTCAACGGTCAGGTTCACCAGCACGAACAATGTGGCCAGGATCAGGGTTCCGCTCTGGATCACGGCGAAGTCGCGATCCTGGGCGGCCTGGAAGAGCCAGGTCCCCACCCCGCCCCACGAGAAGATCGTCTCGGTCAGGACGGCCCCGCCAAGAAGCAGGCCTGTCTGCAGGCCGATGATCGTGGCGATCGGGAGCATTGCGTTGCGCAGCACGTGGCGCCGATCGATCCGGCTGTTGGTCAGGCCTTTGGCCCGAGCCGTCCGGACATAGTCGTCGTTGAGGACCTCGATGACTGCGGAGCGGGTGATCCGAACGACGACGGCCAGCGGGATCGTGCCCAGGGCGACGGCCGGCAGGATCAGGTGGCGCACGACGTCGACGAATTCCGGGATGTTCCTGTTGATCACGAGTGACTCCCACAGGAGGAAGTTCGTGCCGGCTCCGCCGAAATCGTACTGGCGAAGGTTGAACCGGCCGGCGGTCGGTAGCCAGTGCAGCCAGACCCCAAAGATGTAGGCGAGGAGCAGGCCGAGGAAGAAGATCGGGATGGAGATCCCGATCAGCGAGGCTACCGTGGCGAAGTTG
Source organism: Candidatus Limnocylindrales bacterium (assembly GCA_038220425.1). Lineage (GTDB taxonomy): Bacteria > Chloroflexota > Limnocylindria > Limnocylindrales > CSP1-4 > Palsa-1033. The sequence goes on along the minus strand of JBBRIV010000281.1, from coordinate 2,765 downwards.
TCGAAGATCGACCCTTTGCGCTTGGCGGCGGCGATCCCCAGGGGTACTCCGATCCCGATCGCGACGGACATGGCCGCCAACGACAGCTCCACGGTCGCCGGGAAGCGCTGGGTGAAGCTGGTCAGGACCGCGACCCGGTTCGTGGCCGATGTCCCGAGGTCACCCTGGAACAGGGCGCCCATGTAGTCGAAGTACTGCTCGTACAGCGGCTTGTCCAGGCCCAGCCCATGGCGGCAAGCTGCCAGCCGGTCGACCGAGGTGTGCTCGCCCAGGATCGAGCTGCACGGATCGCCGGGCAGGGCGTGGATGAACACGATGATGAACAGGGACAGCCCGAACAGGATGGGGATCAGGAGGATGAGCCGGCGGATGATGTACTTGAGCACGGTCTCACGGTTCGGGGAAACAGCGGTCCCCGGAAGAGGCGAACTCTTCCGGGGACCGGATCAGGTCGGTCAGCTCCGGGTCAGGACCCGGCGTCCTTCCAGACGAGGTTGAAGTACTCGGACTGGGTCGGGCTGGGAATGTAGCCATGAACGTGGGTCGTCATCGCCAGAGACGATCCGGCCCAGACCAACGGAATGTCAGCGACATCCGCGTTGATCAGCTTCATTGCGTCTTTCCAGTCCTGGGTTCGGGTCGCCGCATCTGGTTCGGCGATGGCCTTGTTCATCGCCGCCGTGACGGCTGGGTTGTCCTCGCCAAACTCGCAGTTGTGGGCTGTCGGTTCCTTGACCCCGTTGCAGTCGGACGTGGAGGTTGAGTAGAAGATGCCCGGACCATCGGCCGGGTCGGCATAGTCGTAGATCCAGCCGATGAAGAACATCGGGTAGACGCCGTTGGCCTCGTCGGTCAGGTAGCCGCCGTGCCACGCCTTGTGGTTCGGGGTGACGACAAAGCCCGCCGCCTCGAGCATGGGCTTGACCGCCTCGTACTCGCCCTTTGGATCGAGCATGTACGGTCGGGAGACGCTATCCGGATACCACAGCGTGATCGCGCACGGCGGCGGGCACGTCGACGACGCGAGCAGGCTCTTGGCCTGGGTCAGGTCAAACGATGTGGCGACGGTATTGGCTTCGTACGCCGGCATGCTGTTGATCAGGTCGGAATCGGCCGTCACGGCCGCGCCGTTCGGGAAGAAAGCGCCGAGCAAGGCGGCCCGGTCGATGGCGTATGCAGCAGCCTGGCGAACCTTGATGTCGCCCCACGGCTTCTGGCTCGGGTTGAAGGCGATCTTGCCGACGGCCAGGGGAGACCGGGTCAGGAGCTGGAGCGACGTGTCGCTGCTGATGTCCTTGAGCTGGGTTGCGTCGACAAAGTCGATCGTGTCGACGGTACCCGACTTCAGGGCGGTCAGCCGGTTGGCCGACTCGGCGATGGGCTGGAAGACGATCTTGTCCAGGTGAGCCGCATTGGCCGTGTCCCAGTAGGTGGGGTTCTTGACGATCGTGTAGTGGTCACCTGTCACGAATTCGCCGAACTTGAACGGGCCGGTCCCCGTCGGGTCCTTCTGCCAGTAGTCGTTCGTCTTGTCCTTCGAGCCCAGGTCGGCGTGATGAGCCTGGAGCGCCGTCGGACTCTGCATCCCGAAGGGGATGAGGGTCATGGCGGTAAGGAAGTCGGCCTTTGGGGTGGCGAGGGTGATCGAGAAGGTCGCGTCGTCGATCTTCGTGACGGTCTTGATCAGAGACGTGTCGCCATAACCGCCGAAAACAGCCTTGTCGTAGTAGTCATCACCCTGCAATGCCGCAGGCAGGTTCTTCCAGCGATTCACGTTGTACGTCGCGGCGTCGGCGTTAAAGGCCGTCCCGTCCGAGAACAACACGCCAGTCTGCAGATGGAATGTGTAGGTCAGGCCGTCGGGGCTGGTGTCCCAGCTCTTGGCCAGGTCCGGCTGGAGCTCCGAGGCGGAACCCGGCTTGAGCTTGATCAGGGTCTCGTAGATCTGCTGGGCGATCCGGAACGACTCCCCATCCTGGATCAGGATCGCGTCGAGGGTCGCCGGATCCGAGGCCGAACCGAAGATCCACGACCCGCCGTTGACCGGCGTGGGGCCGGATGGGGCGATCGACGGGGCGACCGATGCCCCGGTGCTGGGGACAACGGCCGGGGTGGGGACGGCGGTTGCCGTCGACGGGGCCGGGGTGGCCGAGCCGCTACAAGCGGCGAAGACGATCGCGGCCACCGCGACCAGAGCGCCTGTTCGTAAGCGCAGCATGAATGGCTCTCCTCCTGTATCGATGCCGGGTCCGGCGCGCTCGGCGACCCTGTCACGGCCTTCCGGGCGGTGGCCCAATCGATGGGCGAATGATACTCAGGCGCCTGCGGGGGCGTCCAGATGGGGTGGGGGCTCGACCGAATCGCCTTCGGCTGGCAGGACGTCAGGCACTTCGTCGGGGACCACGATCGCGGCCGCGGCCCTCGAACCGCCGGCGTCGGCCTGGACCGAGCCCTGGACCGCTTCGCGGGCGACACTGTCCGAGATCTGTTCGGCATGGTGGCAGGCGACCAGGTGGCCCGCGCCGAGGTCGCGCAACACGGGCACCTCGGCCACACAATTCTCAGGGTTGCCCAGCTGTTCACGAAGCCAGCAACGGGTGTGGAAGCGGCAGCCCGACGGCGGGTTGGCCGGCGAAGGCACATCGCCCTTAAGGACAAGGTGGCGCTTGCGTACCCGCGGATCCGGATCGGGCACCGCCGATAGGAGGGCGACCGTGTAGGGGTGGCGCGGATGGGCGTACAGCTCGGCCACGTCGGCCAGCTCC
>JBBRIV010000280.1:0-3706 GCA_038220425.1 Candidatus Limnocylindrales bacterium | reverse complement strand
GGGCGAGAAGAGCTTCGTCAGCGTCCGGGCGCGCCGTGCAAATCGCGACGACCTCAGCGTTCGGAATCTGTTCGAGTGCCGTCAGGTGAGCGCCTGCAGCCCAACCGTATCCAATGACCCCGACTCGCCATCTGCTCATCGTTGCCCCTCCTCATGCGCCGCGGGCAGGTGTCGCTCCCGCACGCGGTAAGCGCTTGAAGACACCGTAGCCTCGCGCATTGCGCGAAGCGATCCGCCCCGCCCGTCGGTGCGGGTCATGCTGAGGATGCGGTCCGGAGCGATCGCCTCCAGACCACTCGCGGCCGCACCGATGAGGCCGGCATAGGTGTTCGAGATGACGTGGACCGGAATCTCGCCAAGGAACTCAGAGTCGCGACCCTTGGACCCGAAACGCTCCAGGAACTTGCTAGACCGCAACAGTGGCAGGATCCGCGACGGCATGCCGCCGCCGAGGTACACACCAGCCGTGGCCGTGACCTTCAGGGCGAGATTACCCGCCTCTGCTCCGAGGATCGAAACCAGCAGCTCGACCGCTGCGGCGCAGTGCTGCGTACCCTCCTGCCCTGACAGTGCTGCTTCGACAATCACGGGCGTCTGATCGACCGCTGCCGCCAGACACTCCAAGAGCCACTCGGGCTCCACTGCGTCATCGCCCGAGCGAGCGAAGGCGTACAGATCGGGCAGGGCCGCCCCGGAGCAGACGGTTTCGTAGCTCACGTACCCGAAGCGGTCCAACAGAGTGCTCAGCAAGCGGAGCTCGGTTTCCGACGTCGGCGCAAATGCGGCATGCCCTCCCTCCGAGGGGCACGTTTCATAGCCCGACGGGGTGCTGATCAGGAATGCCTCCCCCAGCCCGGTCCCGAGCCCAACCACCGCAATCGCCCCGCCCGGGCGGGCTCTTCCCTCGCGCAACGTCACGAGGTCAGCGGGTTCCAGAAGTGGGATCGATCGCGCGATCGCTTCCAGGTCGTTCATCAACAGCACCGTGTCCACATCGAGGTGTGCCGGAAGCTCGCTGTGCTCGATCGGCCACGGCAGGCCTCGCGTCCGGACACGGCCGTCCCTGACCGGACCCGCGACTGCGAACACGGCTGTGTCAACTTCAAGCGCAGACTCGGCGAGAAAGTTGGCCACCATGGCCTCCAAGCTCGGGAAGTCCGCGGTGGGTGCGGTGCTCGACGCAAGGGGCGACCGAGGCCCGGACGCCTGAGAGTAGACACCGAGGCGGGTGGTTGTGGCTCCCACGTCCGCCGCGAGCACCAGCGATCGTCGCGACCTCACGGTCCGACGATGACCTCGAGATCGGCCGGCACGCCTTCGTTATCCGAGAAGAGCAAACTTCCGGCGACCATGGCCGCGAATAAGTTGAGCCGTTCGTCGATGATCACGATGTCAGCGCGCTTGCCAGGCCCGATACTCCCGACTCGCCCGTCGATCCCGACCGCCACGGCGGGGTTCAACGTCGCAAGCCGCACTGCATCCTTGAGTGGCAGCCCGACCTTGTCAACGAGGTTCCAGACACCGTGGCGGACAGGCCACACCGAGCTGGAGATCGTCCCGTCGGTCTCCGGGTCAGCACTCCGGAGCCGTACCACACCATCGCGTTTGGTGAGCTTGACGCCGACCCACTCGAATTCCCCATCGATAATCCGGTCCGACCAGTCGTAGTCCCCATCAGGGAGTCCCGCCGCCGCCTGCATATCAGAGATCAAACAAATGTTGGCAAGCCCTTTGCTTCGGATCGCCACGTCCATGGCGACCGGATGGACGTGATAACCGTCGGCATTCAGTTCACACATCAGGTTGTCCATCGTCAGAGCAGCGCCGACGGCACCTGGACGGCGATGGTGCAGACCGGTCATGACGTTGTAAACATGGGTGACATGGCTAACGCCTGCGTCGACCGCCTGCCTAAAGAGCTCCATGTCGGCCTCGCCATGGCAGAACGAGGCCACGACGCCGCTCTCTCGAATGCGGCGTATCACGTCGAGCGCACCTGGTAGGTCAGGGGATACGTCCATGATCCGCAGGTGGCCGCGACCAGCCTCGAGGAGCTGGAGGTACGTGTCGATCTCGGCCCGCGGAGGTGGCGCCGTCGGTTCACCGGCAAGATACTTAGGGTAGAGAAAAGCCCCTTCGTTGTGGATGCCCTCGATCGACGCGCCCTCGCCGGGGGCATCAATGGCCTCAACGACACCTTGCATGCCTTCGAGGTCGCCCACCGTCGGAAGCCAGCTCGTTGTGCCCGTCGTAACCAGCCACTTGGAGATGGCCCTGACGGCGTCGGCTCCCTCTCGTGCGAAGAATCCCACACCACCATGGTTGTGAATGTCGATGAAGCCTGGCGCGACGACCCGGTCTCCGACGTCCCAGATCTCGAATTCCGAGGGGATTGATACCGGACCGCGGACGACTCCCTCGATTTGGGTCCCGTTGATGAGCACGGCCGCGTCGTGGATTTCCTCGAGCGGTGTTATCAAACGCCTCGTGCGAATAGCCAGCTTCACTCGTGAACTCCAAATTGATCAGCCGTTGTGGCGCACCCCCCGGTTGAACAACTCCGAGCTCCGGGGACCGCCCTGTTCTCGTACGACCTGCTCAAGGGTGCCGCGCGCGAAACATTCACCCGAATAAGCTGACTCTCCGAAGCAGCTTTGTCAAGACGCTGGACGAACTCCTAAGGTCGGGCTTTGGAAATCAACCTGGCCGCCCGACGCCGGAGCCATCATGGGGTTCCTCGAGAGCCACTAGTCTTTGTCCAGATTCCTTACATAGCTCGATCGAATCGGGGCACAATAGAGGAGCATGGCAGCCCAAGGTCACATCGGAGTCGCGCATTGAAGGGAAGTTGTGATGGGCGATCGCGTCCTGGGTGAGGAGATCTCGATCGCCCGCGGAAGGATCATGGGGCTGGTGGCCGAACCCGTCTCGAGCCGGCCTGTCTCGAGCGGACCCAGCCGAGGGATCGTCCGCGGCCAGCTCGACCAAGCGAACGCAACCGTATCGGTCCCAGGCCATCGGCAACGCCAACGGGCGAGCGACCTCCCGTGCTTGCCCGGCCAATCATGACGATCATGGCGGCTGAGATCCGCCAAACCCCTCTTGTCATCCGAGAGCAGCTGCGGCTCGCCGACCGATCGGTCGTATCCGTCGCCGATGCGGTCCGGAGAGCGCGGCCGCGCTGGGTTTCGATCGTCGCCCGGGGAACGTCCGATCATGCCGCAGTTTACGCACGCTACCTGATCGAGACCCAGCTCGGTTGGCCCGTCGCCCTGGCCTCGCCGTCAGTCACCACGATCTATCACGCGCCGACCGACTGGACCGGTGGTCTACTCCTGGCCGTGTCCCAGTCGGGTCGCAGCCCTGACCTCGTGGCTGTCGTCGAGGCTGCGCGGCGTGGCGGGGCCTTGACGGTCGCAATTACGAACACGGCCGGCTCGCCGCTCGAAGCCGCAGCCGCCCTCACAGTGCCTTGTCGAGCTGGCGAGGAGCGGGCGGTCGCCGCCACCAAGAGCTATGTCGCGGAGCTGGCCGCGCTGGCTGGGATCGTCGGTGCGCTCGCCCCTGGATCAGCCCTGGCGGAGGCCCTCTCTCGAATTCCCGACGTCCTGGACCGAACGTTGGAGGACACGTCAACCTGGATCGCCGGTCCTGGGGTTCTCCTCGTCGACGAGATCGCTCGGAGCGGCCGAGCGCTGGTCGTCTC
>JBBRIV010000279.1:0-3788 GCA_038220425.1 Candidatus Limnocylindrales bacterium | reverse complement strand
ACGGAAAGGTTGGCCTTGACCTCGCGCTGGCCGATGTACTCGTCCAGCGTTCGCGGTCGGAGGGTGCCCTCGATCACGCGGTCCGCGTCGTCCTCGATCTCCGTCGAGAGGATGTGCGCGATGTCGTCGGCCATCACGAAGAGTCTACCATGCGCAGTGGGATTTCGCACGGATGTTCACATCGCGCCGAATACCCACGTTGCTACTAGGCGTTGCACGCTAGGATGGGCGCATGCGGCTCTCCCGCCGATCCGAGTACGGGCTCCGCGCGCTGATCGATCTCGTCCGGCACGAAGGCGAGGGACCGATCCCCCTGACCACGCTGGCCGGGCGAAATCGCCTGCCGATCAAGTTCCTCGAGCAGATCATGGCAACCCTCAAGCACGGTGGCGTGGTTCGCACAACGCTGGGCTCGCACGGCGGGTACACCCTCGCTCCGGGTGCCTCGGGGACCAGCCTGAGCCACGTGATCCGCCTGCTGGACGGCGCACTTGCTCCGGTCAGCTGCGTCAGCCTGCTCTTCTACGAGGCGTGCTCGTGTCCGGACGAGGCGACCTGTTCACTGCGCGAGGCGATGATCGAGGTCCGCGACCGGATGCTCTCGCTGCTCGACACCGAGACCCTGGCCGAGACTGCCGCTCGGTCCGGTACGCCCCTGATCGACCCGCACAATCGCCATCCCGAGGCCGTTCGGGGCCACTGAGCGCCTGGACGGTCGAGCCAAATTGATCCTGCCCAAGGTCCGAGATTCGCGGCTCATCACGATCCGGCGCGGCGGCAGCCTCCAGGACGACGACCATCACCTCCTCGCCGTTTGGGCGGCCGACTGCGCACAGCATGTCCTCCACCATTTCGAGCAGGGGCTCCCAGGTGACGATCGGCCACGTCGCGCGATCGACATGGCTCGTGCCTGGGCCCGGGGCGAGGTCACGATGACCGGGGCGCGCTCGGCAGGAGGCCACGCCAACGCCGCAGCCCGGGATCTATCGGGAGCCGCCAGGCACGCGGCCTTCGCGGCCGCCCAGGCAGGGTTGGTCGCGCACGTCGCGGCCCACGAACTCGGAGCCGCCGCCTACGCGATCAAGGCAGCTTGGGCTGCTGCGAATGCAGGCGCGGGTCACGAGGCTGGACGGCGGGAGTGCGCGTGGCAGCGTGCCCAGCTTCCCGGCGCGGTCCGCGAACTCGTCTTGGACGACGAGCGCCTGCGCAACGAGCTGTGCTGGTTCGCCTTCGATTGCTGAGTGGCCCGGGGCCGTGGTTCGCCCGCTTACGGCCCGGCCCGCCCGCCGGCTAGCGCCGGCTCGGGCCGGGACCCCTCAGTCGCGCAGGAGCGTCCGCAGAGCTGCTTTGACCCGTTCCTCGAGGGTCCCGACCTTGCCCGGTTCGGCAACGGCCGCCCGGGCGGCATCGCGCGCTTCACCCAGCGAGTAGCCCAGCGCCTGGAGAGCCGCCACGACCTCGTTGTCGCCGGCGGTGCCCAGGGCACCCAGCGAAGCGCTGATCCCGGCTGCGGCAACCTTCTCCTTGAGCTCGAAGATCACCCGCTCGGCCAGGCGCTTGCCGATCCCGGGGATCGCCGTCAGGAGCGCCTGGTCGCCTTCGATGATGGCCAGCTGGAGATCGGCCACGGGCCGGCTACCGGTGATGGCCAGGGCCACCTTGGGGCCGACCCCGGTGACTGACAGGAGCAGGTTGAAGAAGCCGAGCTCCTCGGGTGACCGGAAGCCGTATAGCGCCTGGAGGTCCTCCCGGACGAGGTGATACGTGTACAGCTTGATCTTCGTGCCGGGCGTGGCGATGGCGATGACCGCTGGTGCCGCGTTCACCCGGTAGCCGATTCCGCCGACCTCGACGACGAGCGAGTCGGCCGCAATCGCGGCAACCAGGCCTTCGACCGACGCGATCATCGGCGACCCCGGCCCGAAGTGGCCTTCTCGCGGGCCAGGGCGTCCCGCACGGCCAGCTCATAGGGCGTGCGGCCGCGGGTGATCGGTTCGATCGAGGAACGGTCGAGGACGGCGGCCTTGAGCCGGTCCGGGTCCCCCATGCCGGGATCGACCGATCGTTCCCGGTGGGCCACGCAGATCGCCATCGCCAGGGCATCGGCCGCGTCATCGGGCTGAGGCAGGGCGGCCAGGCCCAGGATCGCGGCGACCATCTGCTGGACCTGGACCTTGTCGGCTGAGCCCGATCCGGCCACCGCGAGCTTGACCTCGTTGGGCGTGGCCTCGCGAATCGGGACCTTGTGCTGGGCCGCCGCCAGGAGCACAACCCCACGCGCCTGGCCCACGGCAAACGCGGTCTGGACGTTGCGGCTGAAGAAGAGTCGCTCGACGCCCATCAGGACCGGCGCGTACTTCACGATCAGGTCGGTCACGCAGGCGTGAATGGCCTCGAGCCGATCACCCAGGGGCAGATCCGGCGAGGTGTTCAGGCAGCCGAAGTCCACGGCTCGCAGGCCGCCGGGCTCCTGCTCCACCAATCCATAGCCGAGGGCCGCCGTCCCGGGATCAATCCCGAGGACGATCATCCGGCGACTTCGGCGAAGACGTCCTCCGGGATGTCGAAGTTGGCCGTCACCCGCTGCACGTCCTCGAGGTCTTCGAGGAGCTCGACCAGGCGCAGGGCCTGTCGGGCGCGCGAGCTGTCGAGTTCGACGGTCTGCTTCGCGATCATGGCCGATTCGGCCGATTCGACGACGATCCCGTTCTCTTCCAGGGTTCGTCGGACACGTTCAAGGTCGGCCGGTGCGGTGTAGATCTCTAACGGCTCGGCGGCCGTATCGACGTCCTCGGCGCCGGCATCGATCGCGGCGAGGGCCACCTCGTCGGGATCGCCGGAGGCCACGGTGATCAGGCCGCGGGTCTCGAACTGCCAGGCCACAGCGCCGCTGCCGGCCAGGGCGCCGCCCGACTTGACGAACATCGAGCGCACTTCGGCGGCCGTCCGGTTGCGATTGTCGGTGGCGGCCTCGACCAGGATCGCCACCCCGCCCGGCCCATAGCCTTCGTACGTGATCTCTTCGTACTGCTCGGTGTCGGCGCCGTGGGTGGCCTTGTCGATCGCCCGCTTGATGTTCTCGGCGGGCATGTTCAGGGCCCGGGCCTTCTCCATCGCCAGGCGCAGCCGGTAGTTCGCGTCGGGGTCGCCGCCGCCGGTGCGGGCGGCCATGGCGACCTCACGGGCAACCTTGGTGAACATCGCGCCGCGCTTTGCGTCGGTGACGCCCTTCTGGCGCTTGATCGTTGACCATTTGGAGTGACCGGACATCGCGGCCGAGTATAGCGGACTATCATGGCTGGACCGACAGTTCCGCCTGCCTCGGAGGACCTGCGTCATGACGACGAAGAGCGTTGACTTGGCCCATCTTCGGAGCGTTGTGCTGGCCGGCCACGCCGGTTCAGGCAAGACAACGCTGGCCGAGAGCCTCCTCTTTCGCGCCGGGGCGATCCCCCGCCTGGGCCGGGTGGACGATGGGACGTCCACCCTGGATCACGAGCCTGAGGAGCACAAGCGCCACGAGTCGCTGAGTCTCGCCGTCGCCACCTTTGATGACGACGGCACGATCGTGACGATGGTCGATTCCCCCGGCTACCCCGATTTCGCAGCCGAGACGGTATCGGCCATGGCCGCCTGTGACGGCGCCCTGTTCGTGGTCGATGCCGGTGGATCGGTTGGGGCCGGCCTCGAGTCCGCCGTCGAGCTTGGCCGGGCAACCGGAACCGCCGCCTGTTTCTTCATCAACAAGTCCGATCGGGAGAATGCCGATCCCACCGCCACGCTCGACG
>JBBRIV010000278.1:0-3840 GCA_038220425.1 Candidatus Limnocylindrales bacterium | reverse complement strand
CGAAGTTGCGGATGATCTCGATACAGTGGCACCCGAGGTCGATGATCGGCCCGCCGCCGGTCAGCCGACCATCCCAGAACCAGGCGCTGTGCGGACCCGGGTGGGCTTCCCGCGAGCGCACCCAGGTCACTTCGCCGACGGCTCCGCCCTCGACTGCCTTGATCGCCTTGAGCGTCTTGGGCGTGTAGCACAGGTCTTCGAGGTAGCCGCCGAAGACGCCGGCCTTCTCGACGATCTCGAGGATTCGACGCGCCTCGCCGGCGGTCCGGCCAAGGGGCTTGGTGCACAGGATTGCCTTGCCGGCGGCCGCGGCCAGTCCGACGGCCTCCTCGTGCAGGTAGTTGGGCAGGCCGATGATCACGACTCCAGTGTCGGGATGCTCGATGGCTGCCCGCAGGTCGGTCGTGTGCTCGGGGATCGCCCAGCGCTTCTGAAACGCCTCGCCCCGCTCGACCGATCGCGAGTAGACGACGCGGACGCGGTCCCGGCCACGCTGGCCATGCAGGGTGGCCGTGTAGAAATCGCCAATCAGCCCGGTTCCGAGCAGGGTGATTTCGTGAGCGTGCATCGTGCTGTCTCCTCTCCGGGGCGGGGATCAGTGGGCGGTGTCGGGCGCCTCGACCTTGGCGAAGGCAAATGCCCGGCGGGGATTGTCGACGAAGAGGCGTTGGCGGGGCCCGGCATCGAGACCGCGTTCGGCCATCAGCGTGCTGAACTCCCCGAGCAGGTAAGGCAGGCCTGGCCCACCGCCATAGGCCGCGTAGTAGCCCTGGCGAGCCGCGTCCATGCCCAGCATCAGCTGACCAAGAAGCCCGTCCTCGGCCATCCATTCGAGCAACTCGAGGGTACCGTTGGCGCGGTCCTTCCAGCGAAAGGCCTGGTCGTACACGGCAAAAACCCCGGCTGAGAGCAGCTCCCGGTGATAGCCCCGATCGACGACTTTATCGACGTGGCTGAGCGAGATCCGGGCCGCCGGGACACCGGCATCGACGAGGAGCCGGACTTGCTCCAAGGCCCCCGTCCCTGCTTCGCAATGGGTATGGACCGGTACCCCGGTGCGCAAGTGGGCCGCCGCCGCGGCCCGGAAGATCGGCCGGTCGCGCTGGGATGGACCACCCTGGCTGCCGCCGACCTTGATGATCCCTGCCCGGATCTGAGTCCGCCGAACGATCGGGCCGCCATAGTCGCGGTCGTCGATGCCCGTATCGACATCGGCCACAAACAGGTCCGCCAGCTCGTCCTCGGTGGCCCGCCCGCTCCAATGCCACCGTCCGTAGAACTTGGCGTGGTGGAGCCCGGTCGCGGCGATAACGTGGACGCCGCTCCGCCGGGATAGTTCGGCCAGCTTGGCAGGATTCCGTCCGCAGTCGGCGGGCATTGCATCGACCACTGTCTGTAGCCCGGCGACGGCTCCCGCCTGGAGCTCGGCAGCGAGCAGATCGACGTCGGCCAGCAGAAAGTCGGCCGACATGTCGACCGCGCCGCCGCCATCGATGACCAGGTGTTCGTGGGCGTAGGTGATGCCCATTGCCGCAGGGTCAATGTCGCCCATGACGGTTCGGACGAAGATCATCGGGTCACCTCCATGGGGAGATCGAGAATGGCACCGTCGTCGCGAAGCCTGCCCCGAAGGGCATCGATCGGGACAGTCCGGACGGCGCCGCTCGCGCCTTTGGCGGTCGCCAGGGCCGCCGCAGTCCCGGCTGCCTGGCCCATTGCCATGCACTGGGCCATCGACCGGACGGACGCTTGGGCGTCATGCGTCGCCGAGAAGCAGCGACCCGCAACGAGGACGTTGGACGCGTCACGAACGACCAGCGTTCCAAACGGGATCCCGACCGCCGCGCCATCCGGCAAGTAGGCCCAGCGAGTATCAGGCCCAGCCCGGTGATCCTCGATCGGTGCCCCGCACAGGCCCACCTGGTCCTCGAACTGGCGTGCTGCCAGGACGTCTTCGCGAGTCAGCCGCTGGTCGCCGTAGACCCGGCGGGTCTCGCGGATCCCGATCTGGGTCCCCAGCGCGATCAGCGAAGCGCCCTCGTAGCCCGGAACCCGGTCGACCAGGAAGCGGGCGTATTCAAGCGCCTGGCGCCGCCCGCGGATCTCAGCGGCGGTCAGGAAATCCGGGTCGGTGGTGTTGACCAGGCTGCCGTCCGCGTTGACCGCATTGGGCTCGAGTCGGGTCATGATCGTGGCCAGTACGCCGTCGATCGGGGTGATGTGATCCGAGCCCTCGCGGCGGGGCAGGTCATAGCCGTCATCGGCGGCGGCAGCCATGCGGGCGTGGAGTTCGGCCTTGTCAATCGAGCGACGCCGGCCCAGGTCGACATTGGCCATTCGGAAGGTGGCCGTCAGGGTCTGAGCAGGGTCGACCTCGCCGGCCGTCTCGAAGCCGAACCCGGCGAATGCACACAGGTCAGCGTCGCCGCTGGCGTCGATGAATACCCTGGCCCTGATCTGGCGCAAGCCGGCCTTTGTTGCGACCAGGATCGACTCGACGCGGCCTGCGTTGTCATGGGCGACGTCCTGGAGCGTGGCGTGGAGCAGGATCCTGGCTCCGGCCTGGCTGACCAGGCCCTCCCAGACAACCTTGAGATGCTCGGCGAGATAGGTCACACCCGTCCCAGCGCCGTAGGTATTGGGCCGTTCGACGACGAGACCCAGTGTGCGTAACCCGGCCACGACATCGTCGGGGATCCCACCGACCACCTTGCGCGCCGCCTGGCCCGGCGTCCAGAAGCCGTAAAAGGTGTCGAGCACGGCGGTGCTGGTACCGCCCAGGAACGGCAATTTCTCGACGAGGATGACCGATCCGCCCATTCGGGCGGCGGCGATCGCGGCTGTCGAACCGGCGGCGCCTGAACCGACGACACAAACGTCGGCCGCGCCAATCTCGGGCACGCTACCTGGCACGCCGGTGATCATCGCTGCAGCGCCTCGGGGGAGATCGAGGCAACCGACCAGCCGCCATCGATCTTCAGCAGCTGGCCGGTGATGGCTCTCGACTCATCGGACAGCAGGAAGACCGCGGCGTGGGCGACGTCCTCGGGATCCATCATCTCGCCGGCCAGTGGTTGCTTCCGGGCGGTATAGGCCCGGATCGCCGCGTTGCCTGATGCCCGGCCGGCCATCGGCGTGTCGGTCAGGCCCGGTGCAATGACATTCACCCGGATCCGGTTGGGCAGATAGGCCGCCGCCATCGTCGTCATCAGGGCGTTGAGCGCACCCTTGGCGGCCGCATAGGCGTGTGTCGCGAAGAACTCCGGGGCGGGGTCAGTGGCTGTCACGCTGCCCATGATCAGGATCGAGCCGCGCGTCCCCGACGTGTTTGGTTGCTGGCGCAGTATCTGTCGGACGACCGCGCCACAGACCAGCGCCTGGCTGGTTAGGTTGAGCTCAAGCGTGCGCTCCCAGGCCTCCTTGCCGACCGTGTGGATCGGGCCATCACCGAAGCGCCGGCCACTCCCGCCGGCGACGGAGAACAGGCCGTCGATCCGGCCGAAGCGTGCGACGCACGCCCCAGTGGCGCCGTTGACGGCGGCTTCGTCGGTCAGGTCGGCGGCCACCCAGGCGGCCTGCCCGCCCGCAGCATCGATCGCGTCAGCCAGTCCCCGGGCGTGATCGGCGGTCTGCGAGACCACGAAGACCTGGCCGCCCTCGGCGGCGAGCTGGTGAGCCGCCGCTGCAGCCATGCCCGTTGAGCCAGTGATCAGGCAGACTCGATCGAGGAGCCGATTCATCGAATCTGTCCGGGTCGGGACAGCAGTGCACTGGCTGTGGCCGCATCGGTAACGAGCGTGCCCAGCAGGCCACTGGCCAGGGCCCCGCCGATCGCCATTG
>JBBRIV010000277.1:0-3854 GCA_038220425.1 Candidatus Limnocylindrales bacterium | reverse complement strand
TCATGAAGGACGCCGAAATCCAGCAGTGGATCGCGGATCAGCGCAAAGGCACCCGCCCCCGCAGCGCCCCGATCGCCCCGCCCTCGATGTCGATGCCGACCGTCAATATCCGACGTCCGGGGCAACGCACGTTGACGCTCTTGGTTCACCCTCTCCGCTGCCCCTGCGCGTTGTGCGTCCAGTGAGCACCCCCATTTCACAAGGCTGCGGCAGGGTTCGCCGTGGCCCGTGGTTTCTCCCCCTCCCGGTCGGCACGCCGCGACTCCACGCGCAGCTTGTCGGCCGGGCAGGCCAAGGAGGCGAGAACTGGCTACCGGGGGGTGGCCCTTTTGCTGACGAGGCTGCGGACGAGTACCCCGGGTCCCGAAACACAAGGCGAATCCCAGGCGCACCACCACCGAAATGCGCCGACCGAACCGAAAGGAACCCGAAATGATCGCTCTGGATGAACTAGCGGCCGCTCGGAAGCGGACCGCCGCGGCCAGCGCCGCACCGCCGGCCAGCCGGAAGTCGCGACTTGCAACCGCCGCACCCGAGCCGAGCCGCATCCGCTCCACACCGGAGCAACGGCGCCTGGACGCGGGCTGGCAGCCGCCAGCGGCCCTGCGAGCCGCGATCGAGCGCCGCGAAGCGCTACGGGCCGCTGTGGATCGCCTGAGGCCCTACCGGGCCGATCCGGCCCCGATCCTCAAGGCAATCCAGGACGGCGACACCGACGATATCCGCCTCGCGCTCTGTGCTCACGCTACCGGCCAGTGGCTCGACGCGAACGCGCAGCGGCCTGATACCGACCTGACGGCGTGGTCGGGGATGCTCGAGCGCCGATTGCTTGAGGCCGTCTGGACGAATGCGGCGGCAGTCCTCGAGTCCCTCCCCGAGTCCGCGGACGCCAGCTATATCCGCGAAATCGCCGAGCGGGCGTCGACCCCCACCGGCTTCACGTTCGACGCATCCGGCCGACCCGCCCTGCCGCGGATGGACCCCGGCTTGTCCCTCAACAAAACCATGCTTTCGAGGTGACCACCATGACCACGACACGTTTGCAAGCCATCCAGGCCGCGCTCGCCGCGGGCCAGAGCCGCAGGGCGATCGCCCGGTCGCTGGGCATCAGCGACCGAACAGTGCGGAGCGTTTTGGCGGGTGCGGACCCTGCGGACCCTGCGGACCCCGCAGCCAGCGCCCCGGTCCGCAGCCGGGACTACATCCCGCCGGCCGAGCGCCCGACGAGCCTGCCGGTGATCGTCCGCGGCGGCGTCAGCTACGGCCTCGAGCCGGACCCGGCTCGTACCGGCTGCCCGTACTGCGGACACGTCGCCTGGCGGACGGCGCCGCGATCCACCTCGTTCGAGTGCGCTTGCTACAGCCCGCAGGGCCGAGCCTGCCACGCGACCCGCAAGATCTTCGCGCCGTTCCCCGCGGCACCCTTAATCGGGTGATGTTGTCCGCGGTGGGCGTCCTCACCGGCCATACGCCGGCCGAGCTGGCCGGCATCGTGGCCAACTTCCGGCCTGACGAGGTGGCCGTTGTTGATCACCACCATGGCCGGGCGGTGGGCTGGGTCATGGCCATCCATGCCGAGCGGACCAACCTGTGGTTCGTCGCTGCGATCGAGGACGCTGGCGCAGCGGCCAGGCTTCGGGACGGGGCGGTCAGCGTGTCGTTGGAGATGTCCGGCCGCGGCGTCCAGGTCCGCCACGACGAGCGCGGCATCGTCATGCCGGTCATCCTGCCGAGCTCGTACCGGGGCGTGCTCGGCCCGGGCTGGACCTTGCAGTGCATCGCCCTGCTTCCCGACAACGATCGACCGGCCGCACCGGGCAGCTGCATCTGGGCCCGTCAATGAACACCTCCCTCGCGCACCGGGCGTTGGCTCCCGGCGGCGGCACCGTCTCTCCTGCGGTTGCGCGAGTTCCGAGCCGGCTGACCGTCGCCGGCCCATTCCTGGGCGCCGTTCCGGCGGGCGGGGGTCACCTTTCCCCTTTGCTCGCCGGACGGTCCCACCAAACTGAAAGTAGGCAGACCCAATGAGCAACCCCATCCAGATCATGGGCACGGACGGCTCGACCAGGATCATCGACGGCGTCAGCGATGTCTTCCGCATCGCCGCGACCGGCACCATCGTCGTGCCGTCGTTCACCGGCCCGGGAACGTCGACCAACAGCGTCACCCTGTCGCTCGGGCTGACCTATCAGCCGGCCTGGCTGGGCTTCGTGCAGAACGCGGTCAGCCGCGCACTGCCGTATTACGTCGTGGACTTCTCGAATGGCACGGTCGTCGACGGCTATGACATGTGGGTCGACGTGGTCGGCGGCGACCAGACCCAGATCACCGTGGCAACCTCGACCAAGGTCGCCGGATCGTTTCCGGGCTTCACCTACCGCTACTACATCCTGCAGCAGGCGGCGTTCTAGCCCGCCAGAACGCCCCAGGAGCCTCGCTGAGGGGCTCGCAGCTGTCACCGACGGCCATCGCGGGGCGAGTTCGTGTGCCTCACGCCTCGACATCGAGCTCGAGGAACACTTGGTCGAGGACCGGGATCCCATCGATCAGCAGCCCTTCTGGATAGCCAGCCGCGGGACCGAAGACGTCCTGCACGACCCGGAACATCCGAAAGCCACGGCGCTGGTAGAACCGGAGTGTGCCGGTGGCGGCTGCGGCAGTCGAGACGATCAGGCGATGGCCGTTGCCTTGGCGACAGAACGCAACAGCGGCCTTTACCAGCTCGCAGCCGATCCCCTCGCCCTGTCGCGCTTCGGTCACGGCGAGGCTCTTGAGTTCCAGCACGCCGACTTCGCCTGTATCGATGACCTGAGCATGCCCGACGATGTTCGGCCCATCCCGAGCGACGAGGACCTCGCCGAGGGAGATGTAGGTGGCGATGTGGGCAGCTGAGTTATCGGCCAGGCCGAAGAGTTCCAGCAACCCACCGCGATCAGCTGTGTAGCGCTCGATCCGCATTGGCCTCAGCCTTTCCGAATGCTGGTTGTGCCCTGGATTTGGCGGGCCTACGTCTCACCCGCGAAGAGTACGCGCCGAACAACCTGTCACGGCTCCTACCCCATCATCGCTTCATGGCCCGTCGAGCTGACCCGAAACGCCTTGCCGAAGCCCGTCGCGCCGGCCACCGCTCGCGCCTGATCGCCGAGGCCAGGCTGAGCGAGGAGCAGGCTGACCACTGGCTCGCCGCTTGGGAGGCCGAGGGTCGGCGGCGCGGGCTGGATGAGGGGACGCCCGACTTCTGGCCGGCGGCCTGGGAGTGGATCGCGGAGCGGCGACGGGGACGCGGCTAGCCTGCTGGGTTCAGGCCTTGAGCTGGTAGGTGACCGTCGTGTCCCAGCCGGCTTGACGATGATCAGATAGGCAAGGATCAGGAGGTCGATCCCGAATGCGAACGTGAGGACGAGTCCGAGAATGTAGGCACCGCTGCCCCACGAACCCTGGGCATAGGATTGGGCGACGGGGTAGTAGCCGCCCTGGGCCATGTGGGCGGCGTCCTTCTGGAACAACGCCATGGCGTCGGCGATCTTGCCCTCGTAGGCGCGGACGTAGATCGGTGGCCGGTCTGGCTGCGTCATGTTGATCCCCACGAACGCGGCGACGTCGGCCTGGCCGCGTTCTATCTGCCGGCGATCGGTGACCGCGCTGGCCTACCTTCACCGAGGCCCCCGTTCGCATCCGCCTCGCCTGATGGCTTTGTCTACAATCTTCGTGCGGGGCAAGGCCGATCAGTGGCGCACTTTTCTGGCCACTCCGCTGGGGATCAGCGGGAGGGAGCCCATGGCGCAGGAGCCGCACGCGCAATGCCGCGACTGCCAAGAGGGCGACGTGCCTTCGTCTCGGCACCACCACCGGCG
>JBBRIV010000276.1:0-3859 GCA_038220425.1 Candidatus Limnocylindrales bacterium | reverse complement strand
CCTCATTTCCGGTGCAGCGGCAGGATGTCGAAGCGGCGCTGCTAGCCGCCGAGGCGGCAATCGAGGATCTTGTCTTCTGGACGCCCCGTCCCCCGTTCCCGACCCACGCCGACGGTGGGCTCAAGCTGCTCAAAGCTTCCTGGCATGACGAGCACGCCGACCTCTGGATCTACGCAGTGCCCTCCGACCGACGCGAACTGGCGCACACGTTGTTAGTGGCGGAAGGCCTTGCCGGGGCCTGCCGCTGGCTCGCGGCTGCGTCAGGTCGGGGCAACGTCTGGACCGTGGTCCGACGCGAGTGGGCGCTCTTGCTGGCGGACGGCGGTCTCGTGGTCGAGGAATCCGAGGGCACGAAAGATGACCGTCCCCCGAGGCGCAAGTACCGAGCGCCTCTCCGATGATTCCTTAGGCAAACCACCCATTGCGGTCGCTACCCGGCCAGTGCTCCTACCCCGCTGGGATCGATGCCGAGCCAGTCCTGGGCTTCGCCAAGTGACATCGCCACGATCTTCGACGGCATTGGTACCCGACTGACGACCAGTGCCGCACCTGGGCCATAGGCAGCGCCATTGAAGACGTCCAGGCCCAGCGCCAGGCAGTAGCGCTCAAGCATGTCCGAAGTGAACCGGTCGCGGACACGCCTGGCTCGATACGCATCGGGCTCTTCGAACGGCTGTTCCTCGCCAGGAAGCCGAGAACACCCACTTGTTCCCGTCGAACACCAGCGACACGACGCGAACGAAGTTGATAAAGGCGGTCGGGACAGGACCAAGCATCTCGAACTGGACCGCCCCAGCCCTCCCCTGACTGGGGGGCGAGGTCGCGGCGGTGCGTGGGGTCGCCTTGATCGCAAGGCCCCGACAGTGCAACTCGCGACTTAGGTACGAGACCGCGGTTACGGCATCTGTTCCGCGAAGCAAACAGTCGAAGCTTTCGATTATCCCTATGCGGTCAACCGACCCATTTGAATCAGCGCTGGACCGGCAAGATTCCGGGCGACCGCCATCGCGCCGGTCTTGCGCGCTGCCCGCTCCATGGAACCCTTCTCTGCTGGCCGGTGTAGAAAGGGCGCAGGGGCAACCGTAGGAGGGCCGTCCGACGGAGGAGTCCGAGCTCATCGCACGGGCACAACGAGGTGACGCTGTGGCCTACGAGGATCTGGTCCGGCTCTATCAGGCTGCCGCCCTTCGAACCGCAAGCCTGATCCTGTCTGGCGAAGCCGAGGCGGAGGATGCCGTCCAGGACGCGTTCGTCAAGGCTTACAACGGCCTGGGCCGGTTCCGAGCGGGTGCGTCATTCCGACCGTGGATCCTGCGGATCGTGGCCAACGAGGCCCGCAATCGGCGGCGGTCCGCGGGACGGCGCGTCCAACTCGCCCTGCGACTTGCTGAGGATCGCCCCTCGGACGGCGCGGCTCCGTCGCCCGAGGCGGCGGTCCTCGCCCGCGAACGACGAGCCGCCCTCCTTGGTGCCCTGACCAGCCTGAGCCATGACGACCGCCTGGTCCTTGGCTATCGGTACTTCCTCGAGCTTGGCGAGGAGGAGATGGCGGAGGCCCTCGGCATCCCACGCGGGACGGTCAAATCGCGACTGTCGCGGGCACTCGGACGGCTTCGGATCCAGATCAAGGCCGGCCCGCCGATCACACCGTTCTCCGACGGGGAGGTACCGCGATGAGCGACCAACGCGACCTGATCGGATACGACCTCGAAGAGGCACTCGTCAACCTGGGCCGGGCCCTGGCGCCCATCGCTGCTCCGGGCCTCAGCGCGGCAGTTCGTCGGCGAGTCGAAGTCCTGCCCGCGCCTGCACCCGCCCGCCCGCGGTGGATCGATCATCTCATGGTCCGCCCGGGCCGGCCGCTGCGGCGCGCCCTCGTTCTCGCCGTGATCGTCCTTCTGGTGTTGGCCGGACTCGCCGCGGCGATCGGGTTCGGGCTGCCAGGCCTGCGCATCGTGATCCTCGGCCCGGACACGACGCCTTCGCCCGTGGCGACCGCGACCGCCCTTTCGAGCATGCCCGCTGGCTCCAACGCGAGTCCAACCGTCGCGGCCATGGCATCGCCCATTCCGAGCCTCGCCACCATCGAGGCGCTCGGCCTTGGCGACCGAGTCAGCCTGGCCGAACTCGACACGCACGTGAGCTACCACCCGACTCTGCCGTCGCTGGCTGAGCTCGGAACGCCAATCGGCGTATACGTACTGGGCGCTCCAGCGGAGGCTCGGGTGAGTGCCGCATATGCCGGGACGAGCGCCTTCCCAGCGGCGCCTGGGGCACCCACCGCCAGCGGAATCCCGGTCGCGATCCTGGTCATGGAGTTCCCGGGGGCGAGCCCCGCGGGATACCTTGAGAAGGTCCTCCCGCCGGGAACTACGATCGAGGCGGTGACCGTGGCCGGTCAGCCAGGCTTCTGGATTGCGGGAGCACCCCATGACCTGATCTACGTCCGAACGGACGGGAGCACCGAGCCCGATACCACGCGACTCGCCGGGAATGTCCTCGCTTGGACGGCCGGCAGCTTGACCTACCGGATCGAGGGAGCACCAGATCTCTCGGCGGCCATGCAGATCGCCATATCGATGTACTGAACCAGGGCGGGGTATCGACAGCCGGGAACCGCTGCGTCGCGGGCGGTGTATCTGAGCCAGCACGGTGCTTGACCGAATGACTCAATGGCTGTTGCGTTCAGGAGACCTGACGATGCGATCCATCACCCGGCTGACGCTGACCGGCCTGTGCGTGGCACTCCTGGGCACTGGGTGCAGCGCCGCGAGTCCGACCAGGGACTTCGTCGGCCCGTCTGGCATCGGACCTTCCGGATCGATTCCATCCCCGACGTCGACGGCCATATCCTCGGCGGCACCAACCGTGCAGCCTGCCTCGCCCGACAGCTGGCTGATGGTCGGGCAGGAAGGTAGCGCGGGCCTCCAGGTGATCCTCGCCAGCACCCGCACAGTGCTCTTCGACCTGCCAACAGGCGCGCCGTTGGACTCGCGCTGGGGCAGGATCCTCGCGGCGACGCCGGCAGGCGCCGACACGCTCATTCGCGACTTCGTCCTCGAACCGGGACCCGCGGGGGCGTCGATCACGATCGGCGGTGCGTGGCAGCTGCCAAGGATCGGGCCAGACCCGGTCCCGGTCGGCGAGTCACTCAACGGCCGGACGATCGTCCTCGCTGAATATGCGAGGCCGACAACCGATGGGACAACGCGCTTTGCCCTGCTCGACGGCAGTCTCTCGAAGCCGGCCCGAATCATCACGCTCCACGGCCGATTCGATTTCGACGCGCTCTCGCCTGACGGGGCGACGTTGTATCTCGTCGAACACCTCGACGCTGCCGCTGGGGGCGCCTATCAGGTCCGTGCGGTCGATGTCGCGAGCGGCACGCTCAAGGACGGCGTGGTCGCCGACAAGAGTCAACTTGTCGAGCAGATGGCGGGTTATCCGCTGGCCCAGACCCGCCGCAACGATGGCGTCGTCCTTACCTTGTACCGTGGCCGAGAACACCCATTCGTCCACGCCCTCAACTCGCTTGACGGTTGGGCAGTCTGCCTCGACTTGCCGGCGACCCACGCGGACGATGCCGTAGCGGCAGCCGACTGGGGTCTCGCCCCGAGCCCCGATGGCCGGTCGGTCTACGCGGTCAACGCGACCCTCGGGCTGGTCGTCGAGCTCGACCCGACTCAGCCGGGGGTCGTCCGCACGGCAACGGTCAAGCCGCTCGCTGATCAGGACATCGTCCTTGCCAAGTTCGGTCACCAGGCTGGTGGCCCAGCCGACCGGCGCGTCGTGGTCAGCTCGGATGGCCGGCGGATCTATGCAGCCGGCCGCGGTGGCATTCTCGAGATTGACGCCGCTT
>JBBRIV010000275.1:0-3868 GCA_038220425.1 Candidatus Limnocylindrales bacterium | reverse complement strand
GGCCAGCATCGCGGCCACGCCGAAGTACTTGTCGCCGGTCCCGAACTGCTCGACCGCGGTCTTCTCGTCCGGGTTGCTCATGAAGTTGACGAACCGGCCGAGGATCGCCGGGTCGAACTCGAGAGTGTTCTTCATGACCATCCGGTACTCGTCGTTCTGTTCGTCCCGGAGCATGTTCATGAACGCGCTGTTGTAGACCCGGTGCATCCCCAGGGTGCGTACGAAATAGCCCTCGAGCAACCAGAAGGCCTCGGCCAGGAGGAGCGTCCCGGGTGCCTCGACCGCCACCCGATCGACCACCTCCCGCCAGAACTCGTGGGGCATGAGGGCCTCGAAGGCGCGCCGACTCATGCCTCGGCCGGCTCGCGATGGAATCGCCCCGCCGGCGCCCGGCTCGGGGAACCACAGCCGCTCGATGTGGCGCTTGGCCAGGACCATCGCGGCGTCGAAGCGGATGACCGGGAACTGGCGGGCCACAGCCACGATGGTCTGGATCACGGCCTCGCGGACGTGCTCGCTGGAATAGTCGAGCTGGGCCGTGTCGTTCCAGGGAAAGGTGGTCCCGTCGTTGCCGTGGTAGACGTAGCGAACGTCGCCGGTCGCGCGATCGACGCGCTCGAAGACGACCGCGGCATCGGTCGCGTCGTAGTAGTGATCGTCGATCCGGATCCCCACCCGGTCGTCGTCGGACAGGTCGGGCCCGTTGAACGAGTAGGCCGGGAAGGGCGACTCGTTCAGGGACAGGAACCAGTCGGGGTGTTCGATCACCCAGCGTGAATCGATGCTCATGTGATTGGGGACCATGTCGCTGGCCAGGCGCACCCCGTGCCGGGCGGCGCGTGACCGAAGGTCGTCCAGGGCGGCCGGTCCGCCCAGGTCGGCGGCGATCGCGTAGTCGTCCAGCGAATAGGCCGAGGCGACGGCATCGGGCTGGCCGCGGAGCTGTTTGATCCGGGCGGACGCGCGACTGCGTTCCCACAGGCCGATCAGCCACAGCCCGGTGATCCCACGCCGGGCGAGGCTGACCAGTTCCTCCTCGGGGATCGCGTCCAGGGTCCGGATGTCGCGGCCGTACTGGCGCGACAGCTGGTCCAGCCAGACGTAGGTGCTCTTGGCCACGAGGATGAGCCGGGGCATCCACTCGGTGTCCAGGCTGAACTGCTCCACCTCGGCCGCCTCGCCCTCGTAGGTGTAGACCTCGGCAGGCCCACTCAGGCCGGCGTCGGGCTGGACCGATTGCCAGGCGAGGTCGGCCGAATGGCGCTCCTCGGCCAGGACGTCGAGGGCTATCAGTAGTCGATCGAGCAGGTCGCCGAGGAGCGGCGCAAAGCGCTCGCCCCACGCCGTCCGGATGTACCGGAGCTGTTCGGCCAGCGATCCGGGCGCGGCCTGGGCCGGCTCGCGCAAAAGGTCGATCAGGGTCCGGGCATCGCCCGGAAAGGCCGGCCGGCTGTCCAGGTCGGCCTCGAGGGCCGCCCGGACCCTGGGCGCCGCCGCCGCCCGGGTGCGCAGCGGCTGGAGGTCGATCAACTCGCCGAAGGGCGCCACGGCGGGGTTCTCGGACAGGACCCCGAGCAGGAGCAGCTGGGCCAGGGCAACCTGCGGATCGGGAGCCTCGGGCCGCTCGAGCTGGCGCGGAAACTCGATTGGAAACGCCTGGACCGTGGCCGCGAGTGCGGACGGGCCGACGTCCGCCTGGAACCGATCCGCGGCCAGCTGCAACGCGTCGGGGGCCGATTCGTCCTGGTATCGATCGATCAGCCGGCCGAGGATGGTCACGAGGATACCGGCGGCCTGCAGCTCGCCCGGAGTGACCGGCCGGAGGGCCGCGTCGAGGGGCTCGTCACCCGCGGACGCTCGGCCGGCCGCCAGCCGGGCAGCGATCGTCCGGGCGGTGGCCAGGTTCGGTTCGAGGGTCAGGTCGGCCAGGCCGTATTGCTCACGGGCCAGCCGGGCAAGCCGGAAGTCGCGGTCGGTGGGACGTCGTCCAGCCACCTCAGCGCTCGGCGCCGACCGCGCTGCGCTCGAGCTGGACGCGCTCGATCGCCCGTCGAAGGAGCTCCAGGCCGGACGGGTCGAACTCGTACTTCCAGGCCCGCACCCGTTCGGGCCGGCTGAACCGATCGTCGAGTCCCAGGGCGATCGCCTCGCGCGACAGGAGGATCAGATCGGCGACCTCGTCGATGTGCTTGAGGCCGGATTCCGAGTCGATCACGGCCGCCGCGATCTCGACCCCGGTCGCACCGGCCAGCTGGAGCGTTTCGGCGATGTTGTCCGTGCCCGTCTCGGAGGCACACACCAGGCCCACGGTCGAGCCCGGCGGGAGGGCCGTGATCTCGTGGACCAGCTCGATGTAGCCCGGGCCCACGATCATGGCGATGACCGGGACACCCAGGCCCACGGCGTAGGCCTGGGCTTCGCCGGCATGGAACGTGGTGGTGGCGATCAGGTCGTAATGGAAGCGCTCGAGTCGCTCGGGAATATCGTGCAGGAGGGACCCTTCGGCCTCGATTGTTTCAGGGAAGGCCTCCACGATCCGAGCGGCGTCATAGATCGCATCGGCGTTGGTGCACTCGGCGAACAGGACCCGGACCAGGGGGCCCGGATGCTTGCGCTCGGCCGCCGCGGCGAATGTGGCCGAGGCCACTTCATCGGCCGTGAATCCCGCGGCACTCGCCCGGCGGAGCATCTCGGCCACGATCCCGGCCAGGGCCTCCTGGCCGCGCCGCTGGGGTGGTCGATCGGCGACATGGGTTCCCGCGCCGTGCCGGCTGGTCACGTAGCCGGCATCGGCCAGGCGCTTGTAGACCGCCCGAATCGTGTTCGGGTTGACCCGCAGGGCAGCTCCCAGCTCGCGCACCGGGGCGAGCCGGGCGCCCGGCAGGAGACGGCCTGAGTCGATCTGGTAGGCCACCTGCCAGAAGATCTGTGTGCTGATGGGGACGTCCGAGTCGCGCTCGACATCGAGACCCTGATGGGTGGTTGACATAGTACGATGGTCCAAGTAGTATTTGGCCTAGTCCACTATATCAACGTCCGAGCTGGACTCCAGCGCTCGGCGAACTATCGAGAAACACCATGGCACTCATTGCAAGCCTGATCATCATCACTGCCATCGTCGCACTATTCGCTGCTGCGGCGCAGGCCTGGGGCGTCGACTCGCGCGAGGACAACCACGACACGTACACCCAGCACGCCGGCCTGCTCTAGGTCGTCGGAGCGACAGCTTCGCTATCGCCCGAGCCTGGGCAGTCCAACAGCAACCCCGGCTCAATCCTCGTCAGCCCGCGACACGCAGGTCGCGGGCTGACGGATTCTCGGGATGATTTCGGCTCGGCGCCGGCCGAGCGCCGGCCGCGCCCCGGATGAGCGCGCCCCGGATGAGCGCGACCCGGATGAGCGCGGCCGAGATGGGCTCGGCGCCGGCCGAGCGACCGAGTTGGGCGCGGCCGAGATGGGCGCGGCCGAGATATCGCCCGGAGCGATCAAATCGCCCGTATCGACCGACGCCAAGGGCGGCTCAGGGATCGATTCGGCGGATTCGATCGCGCCAGGAGATCAAAGCTGCCCTTTGCGGGCCCCGGCGTGGCACCTGCTGGGTCGATTCCCTTGATTTGATCGCCCACGGAGATAACCGGCCGTCGGACCGTCGCCCACGGAGATAACCGGCCGTCGGCCCGTCGCCCACGGAGATAACCGGCCGTCGGCCCGTCGCCCACGGAGATAGCCGGCCGCGGCCCGAGGCCCAACCGGCCGTCGGACCGTCGCCCACGGAGATAACCGGCAGCGGCCCGAGGCCCAACCGGCCGTCGGCCCGTCGCCCACGGAGATAACCGGCCGCGGCCCGAGGCCCAACCGGCCGTCGGCC
>JBBRIV010000274.1:0-3917 GCA_038220425.1 Candidatus Limnocylindrales bacterium | reverse complement strand
AGGTAGTCCCCGACGCCTTTGGTGATCCACACGATCTGACCCGATGCCTGAGCCGGAATGCAACCATCAATCGTTCGAGCCTGGTTGGCTGGCACGGCCCAGACCCCGGCAACGTGGGGTGGGATGTGCTCCGCGGGCGCGGCGATTTGCGGGGTCTGCGCGTCGAGATAACCACGGGTGATCGCGACTGCTTCTTCGGCGGTCATGCGCGACTGAAGACCTGGCGTGATCTTCAGAGCATATGGCCCGTTCACCTCGAGGACGCCGCAAGCGGCCACCAGCAGCGTGGCGATCAGCAGCGCGACCGCTCGTGGAGTGGATCGCATCAGGCTTCCCTCACCCTACGGATGCGCCCGTCGGCCGCCTATGGACTGAGCGACCATGTGGACATCGTCGTCCAGGTCTGGCCCCCGTCCGTGGTGTTCTCGAGGGAGACCCGGCCGGGGGTTGTCGGGATATCCGAGACCAGGACCAGCCCGGTCCTGTCCGACAGGAGCTCCATGGCGTTCACCTGAATGCCGCCCGCACCATCATCGAAACCGACGAACTTCCAGGACACCCCGCCGTTGTGGGTCACGAACAGCCCGGCCCCGGTCCACATCCAGCCCGTCCCGTCAGCGAGGAAGTCGATCCCGGCGTCGTCGCCCGCAAGAAGCTCGTCATTGGCCGGGCCCGAGGCCTTCCCGCCGGCCCCAAGCGACTGGACAAAGACGGTCTGCCAACTCGTCCCGCCGTTCCTCGTCCCGTACAGGGCCTTGGCTGACGAACCCAAGCCCCCGCCTCCATCGCAGGCCAGCCAACCATTCATCACTGTTGGGAAGCTGATCCCGGTGGGCTCGAAGATCGGGAAGCCAGCTGGGCACGGGCTGATCCGGCGCTGCCAAACGCGACCGCCATCACGACTCGACGCGATGTAGGACCCATGGAGGGTCGGATTGTGGAGCGCCCATGCGCTGCTACCCGTGACCAGGCGCAGCCCGCTAAGGCCGCCGGCGCTCGCCGCACTCCAGGTCATTCCGCCGTGTGTGCTGCGGAGGATCGCGCCCGGGCAGTCAGGTGGAGCGTCGATCCGACAGGCGGCCGTGGCCAACACCAGCGCGCCCGACATCGTCACGCCATAGAGCGGCGGCGACGCGAGGAGCCGTTTGGTCCAGGTCCGTCCACCATCACTCGTCGTCGCTACAATCCCAGCCCCGGCTCCGCTTCCGGTCGCTCCGACGAGAATGCCATGGGTGAGATCGCCGAAGGCCGCCGCGGCCGGCACGAATGCACCGGACCAGGCGCGGATGGCAACCTTGCCGACGGCCTGCTTCGGCGGAATCGGCATGCCAACCCGGAGGGCTTCTGTTGGCCCGACCCACCAGAGCGTCTGACCCGAGCCGAGCAACGTCCAGGTACTGAGATCCGCAATGTCACTGGGCAGGAGCCACGTCGAGTCGAGCGGTGCGAGCGTAAACGGGTCCACCGCAGTCATCGTCCCGTCGGCGATCAGCCAGAAGACGCCGCCGGCGAACCGAATGTCGCCGTGGAACGGCGGTGACTGGCCCGCCACGACCATCGTCGGCTCGAGGCCGAGCTCGGCCACGGTGAACCCGGACGTCGCCGGATCGCCGCCGGCTGGCGGACCAACGAGCGCCCAGCAGCTGTCGCCTCCATCAACGGGGTCATTGCCGAGGAGCCGGCCATCGACCCCCAGATCGAGTGTTGACGTCACGGCGCCGGTCGCCGGATCGAGGTAGCGGACCGTCGAGGTCGGCCCAGACTCCGTGGAGCTCAGGCCGCACTGTGTCGTCGGAGTGCCGACCACGGGATAGGTCGCGCTCACCTTGAGGCTTGCCGGGTCGAGGCGCTGGAGGCCGGACCCGCTGGAGACCCAGACCGCGTCGGTTTCTGGGTCGATCTGGCCCTGCAGCGGAACCGTTGCCTGAGTCACGACCCGTCCCGTCGCCGGATCGAGCCGGGCGATGAGTTCCGGCGGGTTGCTCTCTCCCCCGGCGGCCAGGCCAACCGGACCAGCCGCCCATAGCGTCCCGCTGGCGCCGACGGCGAGCTCAGCGGGCGCCAGCTGGTCCGGCAGGCTCATCGTCCGGGTGAGGCTACCTGCGATCGGGTCAATCCGGGCGAGCCAGGCACCGACATGTTGGTAGGTGCTGACCCAGATGGCTCCGGCGCCGGCGACCGCACTGGTCGTCGTGCGGTAGCCGCTTGGTCCGCTCAGGTCGATCCGCGCGGTGACTGGGGTCGGCAGGCTGAGCGAGACGTTCGGCGTCGGGATCGGGGTCGGTGCGATCGGTGTCGGGCTCGACAGTGGCGCAGCTGACGACGGGACAGCTGAATGGGTGGTCGCGAATGGAGTCTACGAAGGCGACTGCCGAGGCGACGTAGTCAGGCTCACGAGAGGGTTGGGAGCGGGCGAACAAGCAGCAAGCGCGAGGATCGCCAGCATCACGATGAGCCGTCTCACCGGAACCCCCTTCGATCTAGGTGTTGTCGCCCGTGTGGACCGTTCCAGCCCGCGGTGTGTGACGAACCGGCCCGTCCAGCGACGGGATCGCCTTCCCGCAAGACGCTTCCATCGTGCGGACGAGGCGTGCGAAACTCGGACGATGCCCGACGCGCGCGTGGCTACTAGATGATCGCAAAGAGCGTCTACGAGCCTCCGCACCGGGGGTAGCCTAGAGACGAGACGCAGGCTCGGTTCAATGGAGACGGGATATGCCAGGTCAGTCCGGCTACGCAGTGGGCTGGGGCACCCTTGCACTGATCAATGCCGCGCTGGCCCAGGGCAAGGGCCGAGGCGGGCTGTTCTGGTTCGTCGTCTCGCTTCTTCTTGGACCGCTGGCGACCCTGCTGATCGTCCTCCTGCCCATCCCCGGTGTGGAGACGCGCTCTCTGGGGCGAGGCGAATGGGTCGTCCTCGGTATCGCCGTCGCGGTCCTCGTCTTGGTTGTGGTCGGACTCGGGGCTGCGGGACAGGCAGGGCTCGTCGTCGGACACTGAGGCGACGGATTAGGTGGTCGTCTGGGCTGTGGAGCACGACCGAATCTAGGCCAGAAGCGCCAGCACGATGAGCGGATCGTGGGAACGAGCGCGCTGCCGCGGGGCTTCACATGACGGGCGGCGGGCGGAGGAAGGGCGGCTGCCGGGTGTCCTGCCTATGTGCCCTTAGACTCGGGCCGGCGATGTTGTGCGCTTCGCCACCTCGTCACCAGCTAGCCGACACCGAGATCTCGATCACGAACCTGCCTCCCGCCCCCTGGACGGCCGAGGCCCGCTCACCGTCGGGCCGCCTGCTCGTTGCCCTGAGCGGTTCAGGCATGGTGGCCATTGGGAGCACCTTCCAGTTCGTTGACCTATCGTGCGGACGCCTGTGGATCTGGCTGGGGAGGGTCGTGCCCGATGCGCCAGTGCCGCCGTCGCCCGGCAAGCCCGGTGACTGCGCTCGATGATCGACGTTGCCTGACCAACCCTGGACTGGGCCCCGAGTGTCCGGATCGCTGTCCACGTCGATTGCCCTAGGGTGAAATCGCGAAGCTGGCACGGCTCGCAGCCAGCGATCGACCCTATGATTGAGTGCTGCCTGGGAACGCTTGGCCGCCGAAAAGGAAGGAGGCCGGCTCCTGCGAACCGGCCTCCCCTCCCGACCCTATCGGTCGCTGACTAGCTCGCCGATCCAGGTGCCCCAGTTCCGCCCGAACACGGGTGCGGCAGTCGGATCAATGAATGGGTTGGCGTACTGGCCGGCGATCCAGATCCCGTTCCGGCCGTCGAACGATGCGGCCGAGTAGTCGCCCCAACGACAGACAGCGATGAGGACCCCGCACACGCCGGGACGATACGGCGCTTCGCCGGCCTTCATCAGGCGACCCTCGCCCGTGAACTGGCCCGAATCACGGCCCATCACGATGAACCGAGTC
>JBBRIV010000273.1:0-3933 GCA_038220425.1 Candidatus Limnocylindrales bacterium | reverse complement strand
GAAACCAATTCCGGTCACGACACGCAGCTTCGGTCAAACCTGGGCCTGGCCGGCACCGCTCGACTGTCCGGCGACGGCGGGTCCCGGATCGGCCCCGCGCCAGGAACCGGCTTGATCCCGGGGCTGAGCGAGGCGTCGCGGCTGGACCGGCCGCTGCTCCTGGGCAGCTCGGGGATCTCGATGAGCCTGCCGGCCAACACCGCCCTGCCCCAGGCCGGCCTGCCGCGGACGCTGGTGGAGCGGGCTCGCCTGAACCCCTACGGCCGGCTGGCCCTCAACGGTCCGTTCGCGACCCTGTGGACCGGCGGCCTGTTCAGCCTGTTCGGCGACCGGGTCAACCAGGTGGTCCTGGCCATCTTCATCCTCCACCAGACGGGCTCGGTGATCGCCACCAGCTTCGTGTTCTTCGCCGCCACCGTGCCCAACCTGCTCTTCGGCTCGCTGGCCGGCACATTCGTGGATCGGACCAACCAGAAGCGGGTGCTGGTGCTGAGCGACTTCCTGCGCGCCGGGATCGTCTTCCTGCTGCCCCTGGCCGCCGTCATCAACGTGATCCTCGTCTACCCGATCGTCTTCCTGGTGACTTCGGTCTCGATCTTCTTCCGGCCCGCCCGCGAGGCCGTCATCCCCCGGATCGTGCCGGCCAACGAGCTGATGGCGGCGAACTCGGCGACCTGGATGGCCGAGACCCTGGCCGACATCATTGGCTACGGCCTGGCCGGCCTGCTCGTGCTGGTCCTGGGCATGAACTTCACCCTGGCCTTCTGGTTCGACTCGGCCACCTACGTGGTCTCGGGCTTCCTGATCAGCACGATCGCCGTCCCGCTGGTCGTGCGCTCGACCGAAGCCGGTGAGCACACCTTCCGGGGCGACTTCATGGAGGGTTGGCGGTTCCTGCGTGACGACGCGGTCCTGTTTGCCAACACCCTGCAGGCCATCGCCGGCCAGATGGCCATCGGCGTCCTCCTGCCGCTCTCGGCGATCTACGCCGACAAGGTGATCCAGGGCACGCTACCCGGGCCCACCACCTATGCCTTCCTGGAAGGCGCGATCGGTGTCGGCAACCTGATCGGCGGGATAGCCGTGGGGATCATCGGGGTCCGAATCGCCAAGGGCCGCCTCGTGATCTTCGGCTATGCCGTCGCCGGGGCGTGCATCGCGCTGTACAGCCGGACCGACATCCTGCCCGTCGCGATCGGCCTGATGGTGGGCATGGGCATCGCCAACCTGATCTTCGTGATCCCCAGCCAGACCCTGTTCCAGCAGCGCGTTCCGCGCGAGATGATGGCCCGGGTGGTGTCGATCCGCTTTTCGCTGGTCCTGGGTGTGATGACCCTGGCCACCGGCGCCAGTGGCGTGCTGGCCAGCATCTTCGGGGTGGCCAATGTGATCGGCGCGTTCGGCGTGGTGGCCTGCCTGGCGGGCCTCGCCGGCCTGCTCGTACCGGCCGTGCGCGACGCTTGATGGCCGGTTCGGTACACTGGCGCCCGCGCCGAGCCCGCGCGCAGAGGAGACCAACCCCCGAATGACGGATCCCATCGACGAGCGCGATCCGAAGCTGCCGCCGGTCGACGAAGGCGAGGAGCTGGAACTCGACGACGCCTTCGCTGACCCCGACGAGAACGGCGACGACGAGGCCGACGCCGAGGCCGACGACGACGAGAACCACGCCGACGACGACGAGAACGACGAAGACGACGACGCTGAGTACGAGGCCGGCACCGCTGGCGCGGCTGGCGCAGCGGTCGCCGCCCGGGGCGACTCGGCGATCAGCGACGGTCGGGGTAACCGCCCTGGCAACCGCCTTGGCGACCGCCAGCCGGCGAAGTCGGGACTCAGCCCTTCGGAGATCGCGGTCCATGTCAGCGATCGGGCTTCGGCCGTCTTTGTCGTCGCAGTGGTCGCGGTCTTCATCGCGATCTTCGCCTACGGCCTGGTTGGTGGCGTGGGCGGCTTCCTGACGCCCCTGCCGACGCTCGCGCCGCTGGCCAGCCCCAGCCCCAGCCCCGTGGTCTCGGCCAGCCCCTCCAGCTAGGCCGGTATAATCCGGGCGCCATGACCCACGTCTTCGTCAGCCCTCACCCCGACGACGTCGCGCTGTCGTGCGGCGGCCTGATCGCCTCGCTCCGTGAGCTGGGCCAGAACGTGGCCATCCTGACCGTCTTCTCGGGCAACGGCTCGGCCGAGACCCTGACCTCGTACCAGCGCGAGGCCCTGGGCTTTGGCTCCAAGGCCGTCTGGCCGGTCAGCGAGGCGTTCAACCGGGCCAACATCCCCAACGACGTTGGGTTGGGCAACGAGCCCTTACCGGCGTGGGCGGCCACGGCTGATCGCCTGGACGCCACCCAGGCCGACGCGGATGCCGCGGCCAAACGCTTCTGGCAGCGTTCCTCGTGGTACCGCCGGGCGTCGATCCACAACGAATCTTTGGCCGGCCAGCCGGTCATCGACGCGCTGCCCACCCAGGGCGCCGTCCTGACCGTGGAGCTGACCGAAGCCGAGGCGGCGGCTGACGCGATGGCCACCCGTCGTCTCGAGGACGAGCGCTATGCCTACTTCGCCGAGGCGTCGCTGATCCTGCTGGACCTGCCCGACGCGGTCTTCCGCGGCTACGAGGGCGATGCCGAGCTGCTCGGGACGCCCCGTGCTGACGACCCGGCGCCGGTCGACATCCTCCGCCGCGAGATCGCCCGGCTTGAGCCCCAGAAGGTCTACTTCCCGCTGGGTGTGGGCGGCCACGTGGACCACCAGCTGGTCCGCGACGTGGGCCTGGCCATGATCGGCGACGCCCGGCGCTGGGTGATGCCCGGTCCCGAGTGGGCCGGCATCGTGTCCTTCTACGAAGACTTCCCGTATGCCTGGTGGAACGACTTCCGGAGCATCGACCAGCTGGGCGACGGGCTGCGCGAGCTGCCCTATGACGTCTCCATCGTGCCGGAGTACGCCGACATCAGCGACCAGCTCGAACGCAAGATCAGCGGCCTGACCATCTACGAGAGCCAGATCCCGCGGCTGTTCGGTGGACCTCGTGAGATGGCCGACGCCGTTCGCGGCTACGGCCGCAAGGTCGGCGCGCTGGGCGGGCTCAACGGCCATGCCGAGCGCTACTGGTCCTCGCTCAGCCTGTAGTGACGGCCCGGGCGCAGGCCGCCTGGAAGGTCCTCTTCGCGCCCGCCACGATCGGCGGCCGACGCTATCCGGCGATCGGACTGGTCGTCCTGGCGGTGGTCGGGGCGTGCTTCGTGCTGGTCGTGGCAGTCGGTCGCTGGGGAGCGCCCCAGGATGAGCATGCCTACTGGCTGGGTGCCCGTCGGCTGATCGACGGCCTGCCCCTGTACGACCCCACGGCGACCTCGATCACGCCCTACGCCTACTGGTATCCGCCGCTCCTCGCCCAGCTGCTGGTCCCGGTCGCCTCGGTCCTGTCGTCGGACGCCTTCGACGTGGCCTGGATCGGCCTGCTCGTGGTCTGCCTGCTGGCCATCGCCGGCTGGAAGCCGCTGGTGGCCCTGGCCTACGTGGCCTACATCCCGGTGGCCGTGGAGCTGTGGTTCCTGAACATCCACCTGGTCCTGGCCCTGCTGATGGTCCTGGCCATCCGGCGCTGGCCGTGGCTGTTCTCGCTCGCGGCCGGGATCAAGATCGCGCCCGGGCTGGGCATCCTGTACCTCCTCCTGCGCCGACGCTGGACCGACGCCCTGGTCGCAATCGGGGTGGGCCTGGTCATCCTGGTGATCAGCGTCGTCCTCAGTCCAACGGCCTGGTCGGGCTTCATCACGACGATGCAATCGCGTGGGCCCGGCGACATCTCGGGCCTGCTCCCGGTGCCCTACTTCGTTCGGCTGGGGGTGGCCCTGGTCGTGACGGTGATCGCCGGGCTGAGCCGGCCGCGGATCGGCGAACCACTCCTGGTGGTGGCGATCACGATCGCCC
>JBBRIV010000272.1:0-3948 GCA_038220425.1 Candidatus Limnocylindrales bacterium | reverse complement strand
ACATCACGGCGCCGCTGATCGTCTACTCCAGCCTGCTGATCCCCACCAACATCCTGCTCGAGGCGGCCCTTTCGTTCCTGGGCGTGGGGATCCGGCCCCCCACCGCCAGCTGGGGCCAGATGATCTCGGACGCCTCGAGCTACCTCAGTCCGCCTGCGGCGTGGTGGTACATGGTCTTTCCTGGAGCGGCGCTGCTGGTCACCGTCTTGGCGTTCAACCTGGTCGGCGACGGCCTGTTGGACGCTCTAAACCCGCGCGGGGAGTCGCGATGAGCGCACGGCTCTTCGGGGCGCATCGCCCCGCGTCATCACATACCACAGGAGGCACCACCCTATGAGGGGAAGTCGCAATCTGATCGCCGTGGCGATCACCGGGCTGCTGGCCGCTGGGATATCGGCCTGCGGTAGCAGTTCCTCGTCCAAGAGCTCGACCAGTGCAGGATCGAGCTCGCAGAACCCCGCGGTCAAGACACTCCCGCTCAAGCCGGGCGAGAACCCGGTCGGCCAGCAGCTGTTGGGCAAGAAGAAGGGCGGGACGCTGACCGTCCTCTCCAATGGCGACTTCGAGCATCTGGACTCCGGCTCGGCGTACTACGCGCTGGACTACGGGATCGTTCAGGCCACAGACCGTCCGCTGTTCTCCTATCCGCCGAACTCGGCGAGCACGTTGAGACCCGACCTGGCGACGGCGATCCCCACGAACCAGAACGGCGGGATCACCGACGGCGGCAAGACCGTGACCGTCCACATCCGCACCGGCGTCCATTTCAGCCCACCGGTCAACCGCGAGGTAACGGCGCAGGACGTCGCCTTCGCGCTCGAGCGCGGCGCCAACCCCAACGTCGGCAACGCCTACTGGCCGGCCTACTTCGGCGCCGGCTCGCCTGCGCCGCTGGTCGGCTCCACAAGCCCTAAGTACAAGGGCGGGCCGCTGCCGGGTATCCAGACCCCGAACACGACAACGATCGTCTTTCACCTGATGAAACCGGGTGCGCCGGTGCTGATCTCAGCGCTTAGCCTGCCGCTGTCGGCGCCGCTGCCGGCGTCGTTCGTGGCTCCGCTGGACAAGCACGCCCCGACCACCTACGGGACCAACTACCTGGTCGCGACCGGGCCGTACATGATCCAGGCAAACGCCCAGGGCAAGATCCAGGGGATCGGCTATCAGCCCGGCAAGTCAGAGGCCCTTATCCGCAACCCCAACTGGAATCCCAAGACCGACTTCCGGCCGGCCTACCTGGACAAGATCAACTTCAGCATCGGCGGCGACTCGACGGTGATCGGCCAGCAGACGCTGAAGGGATCGGACCTGGTCATGCTCGACACGCCCCCCCAGGCGGTCGTCAAGCAGGCCTATCAGCAGTATCCGTCGCAGATCACGTTCACGCCGGGCTCAGGCGATCACTACCTGACGCTCGATACCCAGGCCGGTGTGTTCAAGAACGTCAACATTCGGCGGGCAATCTATGCCGCGCTCGATCGCGCGGCGATCGTCAAGGCGCGCGGCGGCTCGCTGGTGGCCCAGCCCGGAACGCATTTCATCTACCCGGGCTCGCTCGGCTTCGCGCAGGCCGGGGGCTTCCCCGGACCGCAGGTGCCGTGGAACAAGAACGTCAACGGCGACCTGAAGGTGGCCGAGCAGTACATGAAGGCCGCCGGCTACCCGAGCGGCAAGTACACGGGCAGCCAGACCGCCCAGGTCGTGTACGGCAGCGGCGGCAACGGTCCGGCGATCGCGCAGATCGTCCAGGCCGCCGCGACCTCGATCGGCCTCAAGGTCAAGGTCTCGGGCGTCGACCAGTCGACGATGTACTCCAAGTACTGCGGCGTGCCCAAGCAGGAGATCGACGCCTGTCCGACGGCGGGCTGGATCCGGGACTTCGCGGACCCTCTGAGCATCCTGTACCCGACGTTCTACGGGCCGACGATCGTGCCCACCAACAACTCCAACTGGAGTCAGCAGAACGATCCGGCGATCAACGCCGCGATGCAGAAGGCGGCGCTGGTGCTCGACCCGGCCGCGCACAACCAGGCGTGGGCGAACGTCGACAAGATGCTCGTCGACAATGCCGTTGCGGTGCCGGAGGACTTCGACAACCAGCCCGACATCGAGTCCAAGAACGTCGCCGGCGTCGACATGCTGTGGAACGAGGGTCTGTGGGACTTCTCGTTCACGTCGTTGAAGTAATGCCGTAACCGCAACCGGCCCCGCCACCGAAAGGTGGCGGGGCCACTGGCGGCCCCGCTTACGACCACCCTTTCTGACACTCATGGCCACCTACATCGTCCGCCGCATCCTCTGGGGAATCCTGCTCGTCATCCTTGTGTGCGCGCTGACGTTCGTGTTC
The DNA here is from genome assembly GCA_038220425.1 of Candidatus Limnocylindrales bacterium. GTDB lineage: Bacteria > Chloroflexota > Limnocylindria > Limnocylindrales > CSP1-4 > Palsa-1033. Next base: position 1,601 of record JBBRIV010000272.1, on the reverse strand, counting down.
TTCAACGTGTTCCCGTCGGGTGACCCGGCGATTCTGCGCGCCGGGCGCAACGGCAGTCCGGCGACGATCGCCGCCATCCGGCACGAGCTGGGGCTCGACAAGCCGGTTTACACCCAGTTCTTCGTCTACATGAAGAACATCCTGCTGCACTTCAACTTCGGCTTCAGCTTCTACTCCGGGGCCCCGGTGCTCGGCCTGATCAAGGACCGGCTCCCGGCCACGCTATCGCTGACCGTCGGCGCCGCGGTGGTCTGGCTGCTGATGGGGATCCCCGTGGGGATCGCATCGGCGATCCGGCGGGGCTCGATCCTCGATCGCACCTCGATGGGCATCGCCCTGGTGTTCGTCTCGATGCCGGTATTCTGGCTCGGGCTGATCGTGCTGTTCCTGTTCTCCAAGGACATCGGCCAATTTCATGTGTTCTTGGGAGCGAACCAATACACCGGGCTGACCAACGATCCCGTGCACTGGTTCGCGTCGCTGCTGCTGCCGTGGTTCGTGCTGGCCGCCACGTCGGCGGCGATCTACTCGCGGGTGCTGCGCGGCAGCCTGATCGAGGCGATGGGCGAGGACTACATTCGCACGGCGCGCGCCAAGGGCCTGCGTGAGCGGCGGGTGATCTGGCGCCACGGCGTGCGCTCGGCGATCACGCCGGTGCTGACGATCTTCGGCCTCGACGTGGGGGCTCTGCTGGGCGGCGCTGTAATCACCGAGACGGTGTTCAGCATTCCCGGGATCGGTCGCCTAAACTACGATTCGATCCTCCATTCCGACTTCCCGATCGTCCAGGGCACCGTGATCCTGGCCGCGATGTTCATCGTGATGGCCAACATCATCGTCGACATCACGTATGCATACTTGGACCCGCGCGTGCGCTACTCGTGAGCACTCCGACGCCGGACGGCCTTAGTTGAGCGAGCCCCTGCTAAGCGTCGAGGACCTACGGGTGTCGTTTCGCACCGACGACGGGATCGTGCACGCCGTCGATGGGATCTCCTACGCGCTGGACGCCGGGCACACGCTGGGCATCGTCGGCGAGTCGGGCTCGGGCAAGACGGTCTCATCGCTGACGGCGCTGGGGCTCACGCGCAGCCGTGGCTCGCGGATCGAGGGCCGGATCATGTTCGACGGCCAGGACATGGTCACGCTCGACGACGACAAGCTGCGTCTCGTCCGCGGCAACGACATCGCGATGATCTTCCAGGATCCGCTGTCGGCGATGCACCCGTTCTACAAGGTGGGCTGGCAGCTCGTCGAGGCGATGCAGGCACATCGCCGAATCTCGCGCTCGGCGGCCCGCGTACGCGCCGCCGAGCTGCTGGAGCTGGTCGGGATCCCCGATCCCACGCGTCGCGTCGACCAGTTTCCGCACGAGTTTTCCGGCGGCATGCGCCAGCGGGCGATGATCGCGATGGCCCTGGCCAACGAGCCCAAGCTGCTGATCGCTGACGAGCCGACGACCGCGCTGGACGTGACCGTGCAGGCGCAGATCCTGGCGCTGCTGGGGGACCTGCAGAAGCGGCTGGGCACGGCGATCATCATCATCACCCACGACCTCGGCGTGGTCGCCGAGATCGCCGACGAGATCGCTGTGATGTACG
>JBBRIV010000271.1:0-4010 GCA_038220425.1 Candidatus Limnocylindrales bacterium | reverse complement strand
TGGCTCGCCCCTGCTGGGGGTCAACGGGACGGTGATCATCACCCACGGCCGGGCCAAGCGGCGGATGATCTCGTACGCCGTGGCCGTCGGCGCGGCGGCCGCCCGGGCGGGCATCCCCGAGGCGATCGCCAGGACGTTTGAACGGAGCCCGGCCGCGAGCCCAACCGAGTCGAGCTCAGCCGGCCCGGTTGAGGCTGTCGAGTGAGCCCACCTGAGCTCGTCGTTGGCCCCGCTGTCGTCCGCGAGACGATCCGGCTGGCCGCCCTCGAGGTGCCTGGGGTCCTGCGCGTGGGTTGGTCCGGAAGCTGGTTGCGCCAGCGATCCGCCGGCTCAGCGGTGACGACCCGGCTGCTGGGCGACCAGGTCAGCGTGCGCATTGCGATTGTCGCCCGACCCGGCCAGTCGCTGCCCAGCCTGGCCGGCCTGGTCCGGTCGGCCGTGCTGGCCGCGCTCGGCCGCCAGCTGGGCATGCTCCCCGGCGCCGTGACCGTGACCATCGATGGCGTGGGCGCCTGAGCGTGGCCCAGGCATCCCTGGCTGAACCGGGCCGCGACCAGATCCGGTCGCGCCAGCGAGCGCGCCGGCTGGCCCTGGCCTCGCTGTTCGAAGCCGATTTTGGGCAGCGCACGGCGGAGGCCGTCCTGGAACGCCATCTCGCCGAATCGGAGAGCGACCCCGAGGCAATCCGCTTCGCCCGCCTCCTCGTAGGGGTGACCGTCGAGAACCGCGAGCAGATCGACCTGCGCATCGGTCAGCTCGCTCCGCAATATCCGGTGGTTCAACTGGCGAGAATCGACCGCGCACTGCTGCGAGCGGCCCTCGGCGAGGTGCTACACTCCGCGGCGACGCCGGCCCGAGTTGCGATCTCCGAGTGGGTCGAGCTGGCACGAATGTACAGTGGAGACCCGGCGCGACGCCTCATGAATGGCGTCCTCGGGCGACTAACCAGAGATGCGGCCGGTTCGACCGAGGAGTTGGTCGACGCGGTCGCGAATGATGATGCCGGCATCCCTGCCGGGTGATGACCAAGCTTCCAGGAGGGCATCTGTGGCCACTACCTACGACCGCCTGAAGAAGATTGTCGTCGAGCAGCTCGGCGTCGACGAGGCAGATGTCAAGCCGGAGGCGTCGTTCGTCGATGACCTCAACGCCGACTCGCTGGACCTCGTCGAGCTGATCATGAGCCTCGAGGAAGAGTTCGGGACCGAGATCTCCGACGAGGATGCCGAGCGGATCCGGACCGTCGGCGATGCGGTCGAGTACATCGACGAGCGCACCTCCTAGGGTCTGAGCCGCCAGGGCCTGTGCGGCGGGCCGTGGGCCATGCCCGCCTCGTCGCCCGGGCTGCCTCACCGCCATGCCCTCGGCCGTCGCCTTCGCGGCACAGCTGGGGCTCCCAATTCGGGATCACCAGCTCTTCGGCCAGGCGCTCGTTCACAGCAGCTACCTGCACGAGCATCGCGGGGCAGCCGGCGGCCACAACGAGCGGCTCGAATACCTGGGTGATGCGGTTGTCTCGCTGGTGATCTCAGAGGCCCTCTATCGCCTCCGACCGAGTGACGACGAGGGTGCCCTGTCGGCCCGTCGGGCAGCCATCGTGAGCACCGCCGGCCTGGCCACCCTGGCCAACCGCCTGGAGCTGGGGGCCTGGTTGTTGTTGGGCGAAGGTGAGTCCCAGCGCGGCGGCCGGCTCCGCCCGTCCCTCCTCGCCTCGGCTTTCGAAGCCGTCGCCGGGGCGGTCTACCTGGACCTCGGCTTCGATGCGGCCCGAGACTGGATCTGTTCGGTGGCCGCCCCGGAGCTGGCTTCGGATGCCGCGGTCGGCAGTCTCAAGAGCCCCAAGAGCCAGCTCCAGGAGCGCACCCAGCGGCTGGCCGGCGAACGCCCCGCCTACCGCCTGGTCGACGTTTCCGGTCCCGATCACGAGCGGATCTTCCAGATCGACGTGAGCGTCGGCGGCGAGGTGGTCGGCCGGGGTGCGGGCTCCAGCCGCCGGATTGCCGAGACGACTGCCGCCAGCGCCGCCCTGGATGCCCTGGGATCGACCGACGGAAGTCACGCGGCCGAATGAGCGGCGCGCGGCTCCTGGCACTCCGCCTGCAGGGCTTCAAGTCGTTCGCCGAGCGCACGACGGTCGAATTCGGGGCCGGCATCAGCGCCGTCGTGGGGCCCAATGGCTCGGGCAAGAGCAACCTGGCCGACGGCCTGCGCTGGGCCCTCGGCGAGCAGGGCCGGGCGCTGCGCAGCCGAAAATCCGAGGACGTCATCTTCGCCGGCTCGGACAAGCGGCCGGCCCTGGGCATGGCCGATGTCAGCCTGGTCCTGGACAACGCCGATGGCCTGCTGCCCGTCGACTACCAGGTGGTGGAGCTGGGCCGGCGCCTGTATCGGTCCGGTGAGAACGACTACCTGCTCAACCGGGGCCGGGTCCGCCTGAAGGACCTGGTGGACCTGCTCGATGCGGCTCACCTGGCCGACAACGCCTTCCTGTTCATCGGCCAGGGGATGGTCGACCAGGCCCTGTCTCTGCGACCCGAGGAACGCCGGCCGCTGTTCGAGGAGGTTGCCGGAGTCCGCCGCCACGAGCGTCGCCGGCGGCGGGCCGAGGAGCAGCTGGTCGAGGCTGAAGCGAACCTGGCCCGGGTCCAGGACATCCTGGGCGAGCTCCGCCCGCAGGCTCGCCGCCTGGCCGCCCAGGCCGAGCAGCAGACGAGCCGGGCCAGCGCCGGTGACGACCTGGCCGCCGCCCTGGTCCTGAGCGCACACGCTCGCTGGCATGCTGCGGCCGCCCAGGCGGCGAGCACGGCCGAGCGGCTGGCCCGGACCCGCCTGGACGTGGATCGAGCCGTCGGCGGACTCCTGGAGGCCGAGGCCGCCAGCGTTGAGGTGGGCACTCGCCTGGCTCTCCAGGCAGCCCTCGAGGTCGACCGCCGCGAAGCCCATGAGCTCGCCCGGGCCACCCTGACCGCACTGCAGCTCGAGGCGATCCAGCACGCCGGCGACATCGAGTCGATCAAGCGCGAGCGCGCCCGCCTGGACGCCGAGCGCGCTGCGGCCGAGACCGAGCTGGTCGGGCGGCGGCGGGCCCTGGCCGTTCCGGTTCCCGAGCGCGATGCCGCCCTGCTGGCGGCCGTCGAGGAAGCCGAGCTCGCCCTGACCGATGCCCGCCGCGAGCTGAGCGGGTTGCAGGCAGCGGGCCGGGCCGAAGGCGAGGAGCGGGCCGCCCTGGAGCGGGCCATTGCCGCTCGCACCGCCGAGCACGAGGCCGCCCGTCGGAAGGTGGCCGACGCCGAGCGCCGAGCCGCCGAGGAACAAGCCCGGGTAGTGAGCGGGTCGCTCGAACGAGCTGGACTCGAGGCGCAGCTCGAAGCTGCCCGCGAGACGCATCGCGAGGCGATCAACACCGAGCTGCAGGCCGCGGTCGCCCTTGACCAGGCCCGGGCCGAGGCCGATGCCGCCGAAGGCGCTCGACGCGCCAGCGAAGAGCAGGCGGCGGCGGCCGGTGAAGCCCTGTCGTCGGTGCGTGGCCGGCTGGCCGCCGCGACCGCGCGCCTGGCCGAGGATGAGACACGGGGCATCGCCCGGGCCGCCCGGCGGGTGGGCGGACGTCGAGTGGACACCGAGCTCCAGGTGGATCCCGCCTTTCGGGCCGCGGTCGAGGCGGCCCTGGGCGAGACCGCCCGCGGCTACGTCGTCGCGCGATCGGCCATCGGCGGGCTGGCCACGGAGCGCGGCTGGCTGATCGTCGAAGGACGAACGGCCGAGCCGATCGGTCAGGGCGACTCGACCGGCGGGCCTGGCGCGGTCGGCGCTGTTGGCGCGGTCTTTCGCGACCGCCTGGCGAGCGTCGGTGGCGGGCTGCTCGTGGATGCGATCCGGCGGGACGATGTCGGCGCCGCCCGCGCCCTGCTCCAGCACACCGCCTGGACGCCGGACCTCGAATCGGCCCTGGAGCTGCAGGCCGTCCTGCCGGCCGGCTGGCAGATCGTGGTTCGCGACGGTGGGGCACT
>JBBRIV010000270.1:0-4011 GCA_038220425.1 Candidatus Limnocylindrales bacterium | reverse complement strand
GGGCCAGGTCACTGGTAGGCGGTTCGGCGTCGAACATGGCCGCCAGCTCGGCGGTGGGTCGCTGCTGGGTGAACCTGCCGCACACGACCCGAGTTTAGCAGCGCCCTGCTATCGTCCCGCCTGATGGACGACCCGAACCGCGCTCGCGCGCCGCAGGGAGCGCTGAGCCGCCCCGAGGCCGTGGATCACCTGGCCCGCGCCGATGCCCTCCTTGGCTCGGGCGACCTCCAGGATGCCTCGAACCTGTACTCACGGGTCGTGGGCTTCCCCGACCCGGCGATCACGGCCGCCGCCCTGCTCGGGATCGGTAACGTCTGGTTCCGGGCGAGCCAGGAGGACCAGGCGCTGGCCAGCTGGCGCGCCGCGGCCGACGTGGGCGAGACGCCCAGCACCTACCCGGCCTGGCGGAGCATGGCCGCCGAGTTCGTCCGCCAGGGCAAGCTGGCGGAGGCGATCAAGGCCTATCGCGAAGCCGACCGGCGGGCGCCCTCGGGCGATAAGGCCGAGATTGCCTCGCGCCTGGGCTGGCTGGCCAAGGAGACCGGCGACAGTGGAGCCTCGCGGCGCTACTTTGCCCGGAGCCGAGGTACCGGCCTGCCGTTCTCGGTCGCCTACGCGATCATCGCGATCACGGTCATCGCCTACCTGGTTGCGCCGCCCGACAACTCGGACAGCTCGATCTTCGGCAAGCTCCTCCTGGACAAGAGCCTGGTTGCCGCCGGGGAGTACTGGCGGCTGTTCACGGTGGCCCTGCTCCACGAGAGTCCGATCCACCTGGCCTTCAACATGTACGCCTTGTACATCGCCGGTCCGGTGGTCGAGCGGATCTACGGCTGGAAGCTGTTCATCCTGATCTACCTGGCCTGCGACCTGGCTGCGTCGGTGGCCAGTTTCGTCTTCGGCGACCCCCTGATCGGCTCGGTTGGAGCGTCCGGCGCGATCTTCGGCCTGTTCGGCTGCCTGTTCATTGCCGGCCGGGTGCACAACCCGGTCCTGGACCGCCAGAGCCGCAACCTGGCCGCCCAGGTTGGTGGCCTGATCGTGTTCAACCTGATCTTCGGGTTCACCTTGGGTGCCGGCTCGATCGACAACTTTGCCCACCTTGGCGGGTTGCTGGCCGGTGGCTGGCTGGGCCTGGTCCTCGTCCCGCGGGGCGTTCCGACACTGTCGAGCGGCTGGGTCCGCACGAGTGGCCTGCCCTTGCCCAGCGATCCGCGGGCCACCGCCTGGCTGCGCGTGCTGGCCGTGGCGGCCCTCGTGGGGCTGTGCGTGCTGGGGGTGATCCTGGGCAGCGACCCGGCCAGGTTCGGCTAGCCGGCGACCCGGGCCAGGCGGGGCAGGTGGACCACCACCCGGGCGCCGTGCGGGGCGAGGCTTTCGGCCTGCGCCTCGCCACCGTGGGCCCGGGCCAGCTCACGCACGATCGCCAGCCCCAGGCCGCTGCCCGGTCCGCTGCGCGCCGGATCGCCCCGGTAGAAGCGGTCGAAGATCCGCTGCGTCGCACCGGCCGGGAAGCCCGGGCCGTCGTCACTCACGGTGAGGGTCATCCATTCGGCCGATCCGCGCGCCTCCAGCCAGATGTGACCGCCCGGCGACGGGACGACGGCCAGGGCGTTCTCGACGAGGTTCCCCAGGATCCGGTCGACGGCGACCCGGTCTGCGCTGAAGGCCAGGTCGGCGGCGACCGGAGCGGCCCCGGCAATCACGGTCAGGTCCACGCCGCGACCGGCGGCGCGCGTCCGGAATCGTTCGGCGGTCCCGTCCAGCAACGTCCCCGCGTCGATCGGCTCCGGGCGCAGCCCGCCCGCCCCGGAACGCAGCCCTTCCATCGTGTCGAGCTCGGCCACGAGTCGCTCCAGGCGGGTGGCTTCATCGCCGATCGTGTGGGCGGCCTTGATCGCCTCGGGCCCCTTGGCGGTCCCGTCGGCAATCGCCGTGGCAAATCCGCCGATGACCGTCAACGGCGTGCGCAGATCGTGGCGGAGGTTGGCCAGCAGGCGCTCCTCCCGTTCGCGCGTTGCCTGGAGCTCGGCGATCATCGCGTTGAAATGCTCGGTCAGCTCGCGAACCTCGCCCGGACCCTCGACAGGGAGCGGCGCCTGGCCGGCCACCAGCCCACCCGTCGCGGGCACGTGGGCCGTGGCGTGCTGGAGTCGGCGCAGGGGACTGGTCACGGACCGGGACAGGATCAGGGCCAGCGGGCCGCCGACCAGCAGAATGGCGAGCAGCCCGATCGGGATCGTCCGGGCAAGGTCGCCCAGCGCTTCGCCGCCCGAACGGTCGAGGGTCGCAAAGACCACCGACCGGGCGTTGACCTTGGTGGCCGCCCAGGAATGGGGCTTGCCGTCGGCAAACTGCGAAGTGCTGTGCTGGTCCTGGCCGCGCAGGGTGGCCGTGCTGAGATCAACCGTGCCCGTGATCGAGGGAAAGCCGTTGATGGCGTGGAGCTGGCCGTCCGCCGTGGCCAGCATGATGTCGACACCGTTGGCCGCCAGCTGGGTCTGGGTGTCGGACAGGGCGCCCTGCAGGTTGCCCGCGGCGATGCTCTGGCGGAGCTGGGGCAGGAGGCTGTCGGCCAGGTCGGCCATCCGGCTCTCGGTCGAGGCCCGGTGCAGGTCGCGGAGGACGATGAAGACCGTCCCGCCGATGGCAATCAGGAGGGCCAGGGCCAGGGCGGCAAAGCTGGCCACGATCCGGCCGCTCAGGCTGCGGGGCATCTCGGGCTCAGCCCGCGACGGGTTCCCGGGCGGGCGGCACCAGCCGATAGCCCAGGCCCCGGATCGTCTCGATGGCCGGCCCGTCGTCACCCAGCTTCTTGCGGACCTCGGCGACGTGGACATCCACCGTGCGTGTCTCACCCGGAAAGTCGGTGCCCCACACACCCTCCAGGAGGGCATCCCGGGTGAGCACGATCCCCGGATCGCGAGCCAGGGCAGACAGCAAGTCGAACTCGCGGGCCCGGAGCTCCAGACGGCGTTCACCAACCGTGGCTTCCCGGCGGCGCGGATCGATCCGAAGATTGCCGACCTCGATCGGCCGGCCGCCCCGGCCGGTGGCTTCGGTCCGCCGGAAGATCGCCTTGACCCTGGCCACCAGCGCCCGCGGGTTGAACGGCTTGGCGACGTAGTCGTCGGCACCCAGCTCGAGGCCCACGATCGAGTCGACCACATCGTCGCGGGCGGTGAGCATCACGATCGGCACGTCGCCCCGCCGGCGCAGCTCGCGGCAGACCTCGAACCCGTCTAGCCTGGGCAGCATCAGGTCGAGGATCACCAGGTCCGGATCATGCCGGGCGTGCAGGACGAGGGCCTCCTCGCCGTCGTCGGCACTGATCACCGCCCAGCCTTCCTTCTCGAGGTAGAGCCGGAGCAGGTCCACGATGTTGCGCTCATCGTCGACCACCAGGATCGTCTTCATCCCGGCGAGGATACCTGTGCAACGTGCGGCTGGGGCCCCCAAACCAGGGGCGAAGGCAAGCGCAAGGCAAGGGCAACGTAAGGGCTGGGTAAGGCATCAGCCGAGCTCGGACCGGGATGCCGTACGATCCGATCGATGTTCGCGACGCTCCACGGCGCCTACCCCAGCCCGCCGGTCGACCGGTCAGACAGCGACGCCGTCGATCGAGTGGTCGCCGAGCTGCTCGCTGAGCAGGCCTCGGCCGGGCTGGCCCTGCTGACCGACGGTGGCGTGCGCACCCCTGACCTGCTCGGCGCAACACTGGCCGGGGTGGCCGGAATCGAGCGGATCGATGACGACTCGGCCGATCATGCCTACCGGGTCGTTGCCCTGCCGGCCTGGCAGCGTCCGGGCCTGGTCGCGGACTGGCGGCGCACCGCCGAGCTGACTGACCTGCCGGTCAAGGCGCGCCTGGTCGGGCCGTACAGCCTGGGTCGGCGGCTGGACCGAGGTGGCTTCGGACGCCGCCGAGTTACCCTCGCCCTGGCGGCGGCTCTGAACGCGGAGCTGCGCGCCCTGGCCGAGGCTGGTTGCCCGTTTGTCCAGGTGGAAGAG
>JBBRIV010000269.1:0-4034 GCA_038220425.1 Candidatus Limnocylindrales bacterium | reverse complement strand
CCTCGTCGGAATCAACGTGATCGGCCCGGGTGTACTCGCGGATCAGGCGCAGGACCTGGTCGGGGTCGTCGGTCACGTGGAACAGGCGCAGGTCGTCGGCATCGATCGTGCCGGCCGGGAGCTGGACCCGGCGCATCCAGTCGATCAGCCCACTCCAGTAATCGTGGCCCACCAGGATCACCGGGAAGTGCTCGATCTTGCCGGTCTGGATCAGGGTCAGGGCCTCGAACAGCTCGTCCAGGGTGCCCACGCCGCCGGGCAGGATCACGAACGCGTCGGCATATTTCACGAACATCGTCTTGCGCGCGAAGAAGTACCGGAAATCGACGCCCAGGTCGACGTAGGCGTTGAGCGACTGCTCATGGGGCAGCTCGACGTTGCAGCCGACCGAGATCCCGCCACCCTCCTGGCAGCCCCGGTTGGCAGCCTCCATGACGCCCGGCCCGCCCCCGGTGATCACCGCGAAGCCCGCCTGGGCCAGGCGCTTGCCGATCGCCCGGGCCAGCTCGTAGGTGTGGCTGCCCTCCTTGATCCGGGCCGAACCAAAGACGGTCACCGCCGGACCGAGGGTGGCCAGGGCATCGAACCCGTCGACGAACTCGGCCTGGATGCGCAGCACCCGCCAGGGATCCTCGCTGATGAAGGCCGGGCGGCTGGACCGGGTCAGGAGCTTTTCGTCTTCGGTCCGCTTCGCGCCACGGTCCATTCGCGCGGTGGTCTTGGGGTCGACCGTCACGCGGCCGCGGCGGCGCCGGTCCGCGGATCCGGACAGCTCGGGAGACTGTTCATCTGGCATGCGCCAAGGATGCACGAGAACCGGCAGGCCCGTCGGTCCGCCCGTCGGTCGGGCGTTCGGTTTGGCGTCGGTCGGGCGTTCAATCCTGGTCCGGTGGGGCCCCCAGCCACGACTTCCAGACCGCCTCGGCCCGGCCCACGCTGACCGACTTCGCGTAGCGCACGAGGGGCAGTTTGAGCAGGCGCTGGTTGGCCAGCAGGCGCTCCACGACCTCGGCGTCGGTCAGCCGCAGGTAGGCGAATCCGGCTTCGCGGGCCACCCGGCCCTCCGCATCCAGGACGGCCCGCGGACCGAGCCGGTCGGTGAATCGGCGGAGCTCACCGGCGGCCATCGGCTTTCGGCGCAGGTCGACCAGGTGGATCGTGAACCGGCGTTCCTTGAAGAAGCGCAGGGCGGCCCGGGTCGCCTGGTCGTTCTCCAGGCCGAAGATCTGGACGGTCAGCGAGGCAGGCTGGGCCATCGCCGAATCGTAGCCGGTCCGGCGGCGCTACCATCGTGGCATGAAGGATCTGCGATGACGGTCTGGTTCACGGTCAAGCTCGATGATCAACCGGGCTCACTGGCCCGGGTCGCCACGGCACTGGCCAGTCGGGGCGTGAACATCACTGGCATCGTGGGCGTGGCCGAGGACACCGATGGGGCACTGATGCTGACGACCAGCGATCCCGCGGCAACCCGCGCGGCGTTCGCCGGCCTGTCCCTGGCCTACGAGGAGCACGATCCGACGGGCGGCCTGCAGCCGGATTCCGAGGAGCCCGGCGCGTGATCAGCCCGCGCTGATGCGGATCGCCACCTGGAACGTCAACTCGCTCAAGGCTCGCCAGGATCGAGTCGACGAGTGGTTGTCGATCGCGGCGCCCGACGTCCTCCTCATGCAGGAGACCAAGCTGTCCGACGAGGCCGCCCCGATCATGCCCTTCGCGATGGCCGGCTACGAGTTGGCCCACCACGGCCAGGGCCGCTGGAACGGCGTGGCGATCGCCAGCCGGGTGGGCATCAGCGATGTGGTCACGAACTTCGGCGATGGACCGCTCGACGGAACGACTGCCGGGATCGACGAAGGGGCGGAAGAAGGGTTCGGCCCCGAGGCCCGGATGATCGCGGCCCGCTGCGGCGGCATCCAGGTGGTGAGCATCTACGCGCCCAATGGACGCGCCCTGGACACGCCGTTCTATGCCGGCAAGCTGGCCTGGTTCGAGCGACTCAGCCGCTGGCTCGGGGAGACCCAGGATCCGGCTGATGACCTGCTCATCGGGGGCGATTTCAACGTGGCCCCCGACGACCTCGACGTCTACGATCCGCTCGCCTACGTGGGCGCCACCCACGTCTCGCCCGCTGAGCGAGATGCCCTCGCCCGGTTGCGCGAGTGGGGCCTGGTCGACGTCGTCCGGCCGTTCCATCCCGAGACCGGCTTCTTCACCTGGTGGGACTACCGGGCAGGCATGTTCCACAAGAACCTGGGCATGCGCATCGATCACCTATACGCGACACGCTCGGTCGCGGCCCGCGCGACCGGCGCCGAGCGTGACCGGAATGCCCGGAAAGGCAAGCTGCCGTCCGACCATGCACCGCTATACGTGGACCTGACTGGCTGATTTCGTGGCGAGTCGCTAGGATTCGGCCGTGACCAACGCACGAGATGAGCCGAACCTGGAACCGGGACCCGATGTCGAGCAGGCGCTCGCCGCGTACCTGGCTGCACAGCGGATGTCCCGGCGCCAGCTCCTCGAGCGGATCGCCGCCGTCGGCGCGGCAGCCGCGCTCGCTCCGGTGATCGCCGCCTGTGCCTCAGGTCCGATGGCCGACGCCGAGCGAGCCAGCCTGTCCGGGAGCTCCGCGGTCCCGGCCCAAGCTGCGGCTCAGGCCGCCGCTGCCGCCGAAGCGCTGCCGGCCGGCGCCCTGAACACCGCCCCGGTTCAGGCGGCCGCTGCCAGCTCGCACGTGATCGCCCGCATCATCGCCCGGATCGTCGCCCGAGGCTGAGTCACGGCTCGCGCCGCCCCACCCCGGCGGCCGAAGGGCCCGCCTGCGCGGCGGCCAAATTGACACCTACCGCTACGAGCCGCCGTATGGTCGGTCGGAGGTGCCGGTGATGGTCCGGGCGAGCCTGGACCGCCTCCGCTCGTGCACGAATCGGCCAGGTCAGGGCTCGATTCGCGGGCGTCTCGGCCAAAATGCGACCCCCGATCAGCAAGTTCCGACCAGAACGCGGCTGGGGGCGGTATCTGTCAAGAACGCGGCCGCCCCAACAGCCGCCGAACCGCCCCGCGCGGCCGCCCCAACAGCCGCCGAAGGGCCCCGTGGCCGGCGGCAGAGCCTAGGACTTGGTCGCGCTGCGGGCCTTGAGGCGGGCTTCGGTCTTGGCCGCCGTCGCGATGCCGCCCGTCAGCTCCGTCTTGGGCGGCGGCGTGTCGTATCGAGCCCGGACCGTGCGCCGCGTTTCGATGCCGTCGTTGGCGTAGTGGTCGGCGCACATCAGGTCGAAGGCGTGGACGCTGGCCTCCTGGTTCGAGAAGCGACCGGCTACCCAGCTGCGTGACTTCGTGCCGCGCTGCTGGAGCTCGCACACGTGCCAGTCCTGGCGGTTGGTCATGTCCCAGAAATCGTAGGCGTCGCTGGCATCGAAATCGGGCCGGGCCATCGTGGCCGGATCGAACAGCCAGTCGCACACGACCGTGCTCTGGTCCACTCCCCGCGCACGAGGCGGTGAACCAGGACGTAGTCGGGATGGATCGAGATGAACGTGTTTGGCCAGAGCACGTAGTAGTAGACCCGGCGCTCGTCGATCGCGGTCATCCCGGCCAGCGCCGGTCGGCCGTTGCGATGACCGCCGTCGAGGGCCATCGTCTCGGCCTCACCGGCCAACTCCATCCAGCCACCTTCCCAGGGGCCTTCGCTCTCGTAGTCGCCGCCCAGGTCGTATGGGGTCAGCTTGTTGAGCTGGGGATGGAGGCCGGGGCAGTGGTAGCACTCGGAATAGTTCTCGGCGATGAACTTCCAGTTCGAGCCGACGTCATAGCTGACCTGCTTGCCCGAGCGCAGCGCCCCGAAGTCGAAGCGATTCCAGTGGGGCACGAGGTCCGATAGGAAATCGGTCAGCTCGGGCGCGTGGGGATCGAGCGATACGAACACGAAGCCCTGCCAGGTGGCCAGGCGGACGGGTTCAAGACCGAAGGTATCGAAGCTGAAGTTGTCGAGGTCTTCGGTGTGCTTGGCCCGGATGAGCTTGCCGTCGAGG
>JBBRIV010000268.1:0-4079 GCA_038220425.1 Candidatus Limnocylindrales bacterium | reverse complement strand
GGCATCAACCTGGCCCCACAGCGCCGAGTCGTACCAGGTCACGGGAGTGAACAGGTAGATCGCCGCTGCGAGCAGCCCTGCGCGACCGCCAAACCAGCGTCGCGCGGCGGCATACAGGACGGCCGCCAGGGCGATGTCGGCGGTGATCGCCGGGATCTTGAGCAAGAGAACAATGGCGTGAGCCGACGAGGCACCGAATAGCCCGCCGATCGCGCCGACAAGCCACAGCACGTACATGTAGCCGGGCGGGTAGTTGGCCGAGCCGGCGCTCGCGTAGAAGGCTCCGGGGCCCACCCTGGCCAGGGTGGTCGCCCAGCTCTCGAAGAAGCCCAGGTCGCTGGACAGTCCCTGGCCCGGGAAGAGGACAACGGCCAGGACGAGCCGGAAGGCCAGCCCAAGTCCCAGCAGGATGAGCAGCGCTCGGTGGCCGGAGAGGCGGTTCATCCGGCCAGTTTCGATGGTCATGCTGTCGACGAGGTTACGACCCCCGGCCAGCGCCCTGACCGGGCTAGCTGCCGGCGGCGGTCAGGATGAAGTCCGTGCCAAAGCCGGCCAGCAGCCCGATCAGCAGGGCGCTGGTGGCGACCATCGGCACGGCCATCCGGCGGGACACGGCCATCATCTCGTTGAAGACGAAGACGAGGGCGCCGGCCGCCAGTCCCAGGAACGCGATCGACAGCAGCGGGGACACGAACGAGTAGCCGACTACGCCGCCGACGAACGTCGGACCGCCGCCGATCAGGCCCATCGCCCCCAGGAACCGCCAGCTGGGCAGGTCACCCGAGGCCAGCGGGGCGGCGATCCCGAAGCCTTCGGTGGCGTTGTGCAGGGCGAAGCCGATCACCAGGATGAGCGCCAGCGACGTGGCCCCGGTGGCGGCCGACTGGCCGATCGCGAGTCCTTCGGAAAAGTTGTGCAGGCCCAGGCCAACGGCAGTGCCGAGGGCCAGCTGGCGGGGCAGGACCAGGTCAGTAGTCCGCGAACGCATCCGCATGGTGACCCAGGTCACCGACAGCAGGCCAACCGCGACGCTCGCACCGAGCACGAGGGCATCGATTGCGAAGGTGGCCAGCGGACCCTGGCCGTGGGCTGCAGCCTCCAGGTCCGAGCTGACCGGCTCCACGGCCTGCTTGAGCACGTCGAAGATGAGGAACAGGATGACCCCGCCCGCCCCGGCGGTCAGCAGCGCCTGGGTCTTCGACGTGATGTTGCGCAGGCGGCCAACGGGCAGGCCCAGGTAGATGGTCAGCCCGGCAAAGGCCGCCAGGATGACTGTTTGCCCGAACCCCATGTCAGATCCACCTCTACCGAACCAGACGCTGCAGCCGCGATCGTAATCGAGCCGGCCAGTTTGATGCAAGTGACCTTGCGTTGGTTGGGCAGGAGCCCTTGCATCGTGGTCAGTGGCCGGCGCCGGCCGGCGTCCGAGTCGGGTACCCTGCGGTTGAGCCGAAACGGAGGACAACGATGGCCAAACAGCTCCTCGTCCTGCTGGGCACCAGGAAAGGTGCCTTCATCCTGGCCGGTGATCCGGACGGGCGCGGCCAAGCTGGCGGTTGGCAGTTGAGCGGACCGCTGTGCGAAGGCTGGCCGATCAACCATTTCCGCTACGACCCGGCCAGTGGCGACCTGTTGGCCGGCGGCGGCAGCCCCTGGTACGGCGCCGCGGTCTGGCGGAGCACCGACCTCGGGGCGACCTGGACCCACTCCAGCCAGGGCCTGACCTACGGTGACGACGGTCCGAAGATGCGGGCGGTGTGGAACCTCCTGCCGACAGCCGACGCGCTGTACGCCGGAGTCGAGCCGGCCGGACTCTTTCGGTCGACTGATGGTGGGGCCAGCTGGGACCACGTCACGGGCCTGACCAACCATCCCAGCCGGGAGACCTGGCAGCCCGGCAACGGCGGCCTGATCTGCCACACGATCCTGGCCCATCCGGACGACCCGGCCCGGATGTGGGTCGCGATCTCATCGGTGGGCTGTTTTGCGACCGAGGACGGTGGGGCCACCTGGGAAGCGCGCAACCACGGGGTTCGGACCGACTTTTTGCCGGGTCCGCCGCCCGAGACCGGCCAGTGCGTGCACAAGATGGTTGCCGCTGCCGGCATGCCCGAGCGCATCTACCAGCAGAACCACTGCGGCACCTATCGCAGCGACGACGCCGGTCGAACGTGGATCTGCCTGGACGAAGGACTGCCTTCGACGTTCGGGTTTCCGATCGTTGCCCATCCCAGCGATCCGGACACGGTCTTCACGATCCCGCTCAACGGCGATGATCGGGGCCGCTATGTCCCGGATGCCCGCCTGGGCGTGTGGCGGACGACGGATCGCGGCGAGCACTGGACCGCGCTCCGCGACGGCTTGCCCCAGGCCGACGCCTACGTCGGAGTGCTCCGCGAATCGATGGCCCGCGATGAGCTCAACCCGTTCGGCCTGTATTTCGGGACGAGCACCGGCCAGCTCTTCGCCAGCCCTGACGAAGGCGTCAGCTGGAGCCGGATCGCCGATTTCCTGCCCCCGATCACGTCGGTCGAGACGGCCTTGGTCGACGCTTGAGCGCCGTCGTCAACGGCTGAACCAGTGGCGATCGTCATCCTCCCCCGGTCGCTGGTCGTGCTGTTTCCCGGGGCCGGGCGCCGGGTCAGCGCCGAGGGTGCGACCGTGGGCGAGGTGATCGGTGTGCTCGACGAGCGCTGGCCCGGCGTGCGCGATCGCCTGTGCGATCCGGGGCCGGAGCTGCGGGCGTTCATCAACGTGTACGTAGACGGCCTGCCGGCCGACCTTGCCAGCGCGACGTCACCCGGCTGCACGATCCATATCCTGCCGGCCGTCGCCGGCGGCTGATCAGATCAGCCGGCCGACCTGCATCCCCAGGTAGACCGCAACGAGCGACCCGGCCACGCTGGCCAGGATGTTGACCCCGGCCGCCAGGAAGCTGCCCGTGTTGAACAACCCGTAGGTCTCGGCCCCGAACGTCGAGAAGGTGGTGTACGAGCCGATGAGGCCCACGGCCAGCCCGGTCCGCAGCCAGATCGGCGCGTCGGCCCGCTGGGACACGACGGCCAGGATGAGCCCCAGCAGGAATGAGCCGGTGACGTTGATCAGCAGGGTTCCATAGGGGAAGGCGGCGCCCAGCCGGTCGGCAATCCAGCCGCCCAGGACGTAGCGCGCGTTCGCACCGAGGATCGCCCCAATCGAGATCGCCAGGTAGTTCATGTGCCGGGCAACGATACCGGCAACTCGAGCGCAGGTTCGGCCCGAAACCGCTCAGCGCCGGGCAGCCGTACCATCCAGCGGCGGCCGGTCCGGCCGAGTCCCGTTCAGCCCCAGGAGAACCAGGATCATGCGTCGCTCTCGATTGCTCATTGCCGCCCTCATCGCTCTCCTCGGAATCGCCTGGATCGGCCAGGGCCTGGACGTGATCAAGGGCAGCGCGATGACCGGCAACAACTTCTGGGCCGTGGTGGGCGTTGCACTGCTGATCGTGGCCGGGGCCATCCTGCTCCGCGAACGACGGTCCGCCGCGCCGCGCTGAGCTGGCAGTCGCTACTCGCGATCCTGGGACAGGATGACCACGCTGTAGGGTGCGACGCTGACCAGGCCGCTCCACGGTTGATCGTCGAGGGGCTCGCCGGCTGCCTCGACGTCGTCGGCGGTCGAGCCCCCGAAATGCGGGTCGTAGACCGTCGAATCCGCGTTGAGCCGGACCCGCCAGGCACCAGCCCGGGGCAGGCCAAGGGCAACGTCCACCAGGGGTTGGGTCGAGAGGTTGGCCACGATCACCACGTCGTCGCCCGGCCCGCCGTCCAGCCAGCGGTGCCAGGCCAGGACGTTGGTGTCCTCGTCCGCCCGGATGATCGTCGTGTTGGGCCCCTTCAGCCCGGTCGACAACCCTTCGGTATCGCGACGCAGGGCGATCAGGTCGCGATGGAGCTGGAGGATCCCGGCAAAGCGGTGCGACTTTGACCAATCGATCGGGACGGTGTCCTCGAACCAGCGGTCCTCGAGGAGCTCCTGGCCCTGGAAGAGCATCGGGATCCCGGGGGCCGTCAGGGTGATCGCCGAGCCCAGGGTGGCCC
>JBBRIV010000267.1:0-4087 GCA_038220425.1 Candidatus Limnocylindrales bacterium | reverse complement strand
CAGGGTGTCCCGATCCAAAGCCACCCCGGTGGCTTCCATTCGGGCGAGGACGGGGATCAGGGGCAGCTCGATCTCGCGAAAGAGGCGATCGAGCTGCTCACGTTCCAGGGCGGCCTCGAGGGGCACCCGGGCGGCGACGGCCGACAGCGCCTCCAGGCCAACCCGGACGAACGGGGGCAGGTCCTTGGCCGGCGGCAGGATCAGGTCGAGCTGCTCGGCGACGACGTCGGCGATCGACTGGCTGCGTAGCGAGGCATTCAGGATGTAGGCAGCGACCTGGGTGTCGAAGGCGATCGGCGTCGGTTCGTCGTCAGGCGCTTCGGCGAAGCGCGCCACCAGGAGCGGCTTGACCTCGTGCCCGACGATCGGAATCTCGAGCCGCTCGACCATCGAGCGCAGGCGGGTGACGTCCTGCGGGCCCTCGGCCGCGATGGTTCGGCCGTCGAGGCCGGCCAGGGCCAGGGCCAGCGGCGTTCCCTTGCGCGGCCGCGGGTCGTCGGCAAGCAGAGCGATCCCCACCGCTGACTGGGCGGCCAGCCACGATTCGAGATGCTGGATCCCCTCACCCGCGACGAGCTCGATGTGGCCGGTCGGGTCCTCGATCGCCTGGGCCAGCGCGGCGCCAAGGTCGTCGATCGGCTCGGTCCGGCGAGGCTGCTCGGCGGCCGGACGGGCCTCGCTCGAGGCAGGGTCAGCGTCGTCGCCAGCTGCACTGGTCGCGTTGGTCGCACCTGACATCGACGAGAAGTCGAGCGCCAGCTGGAGCCCCGAGCCATCGCCGCCCGCAGCCGGACGACCCCGGCGCAGCCCTTCGCCCGAGCCCCAGCCCGTGGCACCTCGGGTCGGCGAGCCGGGGACCTGGGCCGCCCGCATCGGGTCGGCGCCCATCGAGCCTCGGATCGCGGCCGCGGTCTCATCAGCGACTTCACCGCGCAGCGGCGGCAGGCGTTCGATCAGGGTCCGAAACTCGAACTCGCGGAACAGCCGGATCACCGTCTCACGGTCGTAATCACCGAGGCGGGCTGCATCCAGGTCGAGCTTGACCGGCAGGTCGCGCACGATCCGCATGAGCTCGCGGCCCATCAGGACCTGCTCTTTGGCAGCCGCGATCGGCTCGCGCAGGCGCTCGGGGGTCAGGGCGTCGAGATGCTCGTACAGGCCGTCGAGCGACTCGTACTCGACGATCAGCCTGGCGGCCGTCTTCTCGCCGACACCGGGAACACCCGGGATGTTGTCGGACGAGTCGCCCTTGAGGGCCTTGAAGTCGATCATCTGGTCGGGCCGCAGGCCGTAGCGCTCGAGGATCTTGGCCGGGTCGTAGATGATCGTGTTCTGGACGCCCGAACGAGTCGTCATCAGGCGGGTCCGGTCGGTGACCAGCTGGAGCATGTCCAGGTCGCCGGTCACGATCGTCGTATCGAGCCCGCGCTGTTCAGCTTCCACGGTGAGCGTCCCGATGACGTCGTCGGCCTCGAAGCCGGCCAACTCCAGGACGGGGATCCGGAGCGCCTTGACGACCTCGCGGACCTTGGGGAACTGGTCGCGCAGGTCGTCGGGCATCCGCTGGCGGGTCGCCTTGTAGGCCGCGAACTGCTCGTGCCGAAAGGTCGGCCCGGACAGGTCGAAGGCGATCACCGCGTAGTCCGGCTGGATGTCCTGGAAGCCGCGCAGGACGATGTTGCAGAAGCCAAAGACCGCGTTCACCAGCTCGCCCTTGGACGTGGTCAGGGGCGTGTTGATCAGGGCGAAATATCCGCGGTAGATGAGCCCGTTGCCGTCGAGCAGCATCAGGCGTTCCATCGGCAGGCCTCGGCTGGGCGGTAAGACGGGGACGGTCCCGTCAGTGTACCCGGCAGGCGGGCCAGGTCCCAGGCAAGGAGTCCCTCAGGCCGGGCGGCGAGCCGCCCAGCGCAGGAGGAGCAGGCCGATTCCCACGACCAGCAGGGCGACCGACCCGACGAGCAGCGGCGACGGTCCAGCGGCCGGGGCGCTCACATCCACGATCTTTGCCCCAACCACGTTATCTGGCGGCAGCTGATTCGTTGCCGGTGGCGAGCCGGCGGCGCCCAGGGTCTGGTCAGCCGGCGTGCCGGGCGTACCTTGGGGCGTGGCGGCCGGGGCGGGTGGCTTGGTCGGCTCGCCGCTTGGCGGGGTTGGAGCCTGGGCGCCCGTCGAGGCAGCGGGCGAAGCGTCGGCCCCGACCGCGACTGCGGTCGCCGCAGCGCTGGGCGCCGCCCCGGACTTGGTCCCGTAGGCGCCGTCATTGGGCAGGCTCGTCAGGGATTCGCCAGTGCTGCCGGCCACGGGCGCCAGGGCGGGCAGACCGGTCGCCGAAGCCGAGGACAGGAAGGACGGCAGCGAAGCCAGGACGAGGCCGGCGATCCCGAGGGTGACCAGGCCCGTTGCCAGGGGCCGGGTGAAGGCCAGCCGCGGATCGCCGAAGCGACCAAGCAGGCGGCGCCAACCGGTTCCCCGAAGGCGTGCTGCGTCGGCCTCCGTCAGCTGGAAATCGCGGGTTCGCTGGGGGGCTGGCAGGCCGGCCGTGGCGGCCATGATCGAACGCAGGTCGGCATGCAGCTCGGCGCAAGCCGGGCACGATCCGACGAGCTGCTGGGCGTGGGCAACTTCGCCCTCGGTCAGGTCGTCGGCAGCCAGGCGCGCAATCAGGGTTTCATCGTGATCGGCACGGGTGTGGACGGAGGCAGCCATGGTCACTTGACGCCCTCAGCCACGAAACAGTTCCATCCGGTCCTCGAGACTGCGCCGGAGGGCCAGCCGGCCCCGGTGGATTCGCGATTTCACCGTGCCCAGGCTGACCCCGGTCATCTCGGCGATCTCGGTGTAGTCGTAGCCCTCGACGTCGAACAGGACGATCGCGGCGCGCTGATCGTCGCCGATCGCGGCGAGCGCCGCCGTCAGGGCGCGAATCCGTTCGCCGGTCACGACCTGGCGCTCGGGATCGGCCTCCTCGCCGGCCGGCGGCTGCCACGAGTCGTCCTCGAGCTCGGGATAGGGCTGGACCGGGCGGCGCTTGCGGGCACGCTGGAGGTCCATCGCCGCATTGATCGCGATCCGGCTCAACCAGCTCTTGACGCTGCCGCCACGAAACGAGCTGAGGTTGCGGTAAGCCGAGAAGAACGCCTCCTGGACGACGTCCGAGGCCTGGTCGTGGTCCGGCACCATCCGGGCCACCAGGCCAAAGAGCTGGTCCTGGTAGCAGGTGACGAGGTCGTTGAAGGCCGACAGGTCGCCGGCCTGCGCTCGCTCGACGAGAATCAGGTCACGCCGCTGGGGGCCGTCGTCGGGAGTCGCAGTCAGTCGAAGGTCCCCCACGATCGAAGGGCTCCTCCGGAGCGCGATGGGAAGGCTGGCCGAGTCTAGCATCGTCGTTCGCCCAGACGGCGCAGGTCCGGGGCTGGTTCCCTTGGCTGGGTGGCGCGGCCAGTTCTGCCCGTGGCGGCGGTTGTCGCCCGGGGCGCGACAAATGCGCGTTTTCAGGGCCGAGTTGGCCTGTCAGCGACTGCTACCACCTCCAATCCATCGCCGCTCGTGCACGGTTCCGGCGACCTCCAGGCCACACTTCATCACTTGAGCGGATTCGCATGGCGGAATGCGCACTTTGTCGCTGCACACGCGACAACTGACTGGCGCCTCGGAGCCATCGACCCGAAAGCCGCTCCGAGCGCGGTACGATGGCCGCCCACTCAGGCCGAAGTGGCGGAACTGGCAGACGCGACGGTCTCAAACACCGTTGAGGGCAACCTCGTCCGGGTTCAAATCCCGGCTTCGGCACCACCAAACGCCCGGGCATCGGGACGCGAGGTCCGACTTCAAATCGAACCCCGAGGTGCCCGCGGTACAGACAACGCAGGGCATCGAACCTCGCTGGTGCGACCCAAAGCCTTGTGAACTCCCTTCTCTAGGCATGGCTCGGCTAAGGCGTGAAGTAGCCGGTCACGTCGAAGAGCAGGTTGGTGGTGGCAGACGACTTCGAAGCCAGGTACGTCGACCACAGGTCCGCTCCTGCCGAGAGCGGCACGGTCACCCCGTTGGCCCGGCTGTCAGCGAGCGGGAAGTTAAGGGTCGA
>JBBRIV010000266.1:0-4092 GCA_038220425.1 Candidatus Limnocylindrales bacterium | reverse complement strand
GCCCTCGCTGATGCCCCGCGCGTGGCTGCGCCGGGCGGCACGGTTGACCCGCGGCAGGGGCAGGACCAGGTCGGCAGCGGCGAGTGCAGCAGCCTCGGCTTCGACCTCGGCCGGATCGGGCTCGGCATCCCCTTCCTGGTGCAGGCGGATGACCGGGGTGGGCAGGGTCTCGCCCTTGGGCGCGTCGCCAGTTGGCGTCCGACCCTGCTCCAGCTCCTCGAGCAGGTGCAGCACGCGAGTCCCCTGCTCCGCCGTTTCGTCGAGGCGGACGTGGAGGTTCGGGATCCGGCGCAAACGCAGCGTGGAACCCAGCTCGTGGCGCACGAACGGCATGGCGTGTTCGAGGGCGCGGACCGTCTCGGTCCGCTCCGCCGGAGTGCCGATGACGCTCACCCAGACCCGGGCATGGGCCAGGTCGGCCGTGGTTTCGACCTTGGTGACCGTGGCGAAACCGATCCGGGGATCCTTGACCTCACGGGTGAGGAGGACGCCGATCTCCTGCCGGAGCAGCTCGTCGACCCGGTCCGTGCGGGCCGTCAACTGGCCCGAGCCCGGCTGACCGTCTTCGAGCTGAAGCACTCGATGATGTCGCCTTCCTGGAGGTCCTGGTAGCCGGCCAGCCCGATTCCGCACTCGAGATTCTGGGCAACTTCGCGGGCGTCATCCCGGAAGCGCCGGATCGAATCGCTCCGGTCGGTGGCCACGATCTTGCCGCTGCGCCAGACCCGGGCACCGCCGCGCACGATCCGGCCGTCGGTCACGAAGCAGCCGGCGATCACGGTCGACTTGCCCACCTTGAAGATCTGGCGGACTTCGGCGCGACCCTCGACGACTTCGACGATCTCGGGCTCGAGCAGGCCACCCAGGGCCGCATCGATGTCGTCGGTCAGCTTGTAGATGATGTCGTACAGGCGGACGTCGACGCCCTCGGTCTCGGCCGCCCGGCGGGCCGTCTCGGTGATCTTGGTGTTGAAGCCCACGACGATCGCGTTCGAGGCCGACGCCAGCAGGATGTCGTTGTCGGTGATGTCGCCGGCGGCCTCGAACAGGATGTTCAGGCGGACGTCATCGGTGGACAGCTGGTCGAGCGCGTGGGTGATCGCACCGAGCGAGCCCGACACATCGGCCTTCAGGATGATCCGGAGCTCCTTGGCCTGGCCGGCCTGGATCTGGCGGTACAGATCCTCGAGGGTGGCCCGGCCGCTGGCATCGCCGGCCTTGGCCGAATCGGCCAGGTTGCGTGCTTCGACCAGCACCCGGGCTTCCTTCTCGTCGTTCACGACGCGCAGGATGTCGCCGGCCTGGGGCACATCGGCCAGGCCGAGGATAACCACGGCCGATGACGGACCCGAGCTGGTGATCCGCTTTCCCAGCGAGTTCTCGAGGGCGCGGACCTTGCCGTAGGTGCCGCCGACGACGATCACGTCGCCGATCCGGAGGGTGCCGGTCTGGATGATCGCGGTGGCAACCGGTCCCCGGCCCTTGTCGAGCTCGGCTTCGACGATCGTGCCCACGGCCGCCCGCTTGGGGTTGGCCCTGAGCTCCTGCAGGTCGGCGACGAGCAGGATCATTTCCATCAGTTCATTGAGGCCGGTTCGGGCCTTGGCCGAAACAGGCACGAGCGGCGTGTCGCCGCCGTACTCCTCCACGATCACGCCAGCCTCGGACAGCTCGTTCTTGACCCGCTCCGGGTTGGAATCGGGCTTGTCGATCTTGTTGAGGGCGATGATGATCGGGACCTTGGCGGCGCGAGCATGAGCAATCGCCTCGAGGGTGGTGGCCATCACGCCGTCATCGGCGGCCACGACCACGATCGCGATGTCGGTGACCCGGGCGCCCCGGGCACGCATGGCGGTGAACGCCTCGTGACCCGGCGTGTCGAGGAAGACGATCCGGCGGCCGTCCTTGGTGACTTCGCTGGCGCCGATGTGCTGGGTGATCCCGCCGCGCTCGCCGGCCGCAACCGTGGTCGTGCGCAGGGCATCGAGCAGGCTGGTCTTGCCATGGTCGACGTGGCCCATGACGGTCACGATCGGGGCGCGCGTCTCGAGCAGCGCCGGGTCGTCCTGCTCGAACAGGACTTCCTTGGTCGCTTCGGCGACGGGCTCTTCGCCGGCCGGTGTCTGGACGGGGCTGCTGGCAGCTACGACCTCGCCAACTTCGTAGCCCAGCTCGCCGGCGACCAGCGACGCCGTGTCGCGGTCGATCAGCTGGTTGATGGTGGCGAAGATTCCGCTCTTGATCAGCTCGCGGATCACGTCCGCGGCATTCACGTCCAGGAGCTCGGCCAGCTCCTTGACCGTGATCGTGGGCGGCAGCTCAATTGCGCCACGTTCGCGCGGATCAAGGACCTGCACGCCACCTGGACCGGTTGCGCCGTCGCGGCGCGGGGGCTTGCGCGGGCCGCGCCGGCCGCGGGTCCCGCTTCTACTCCTGGCCACGGGTAACTCCTTCGTCGTTCATTGGTGGTTGCGCCAGCCCTCCGCCGGCTGCAGCCATGAGGCTTGCCCGGTCCCCGGCGGGGATCGAGACCGACAGCGCCCGAGCGAGGGCGCCCTTGTTCAATGCAAGTTCCCGGCACGTACCGGTGGCGCACACATAGGCGCCTCGGCCGCCCAGCCGGCCAGTCGGATCCTCGAGAACCTGGCCGGCCGGTGTCCGGACGATCCGGATCAGCTCCCGCTTGGGACGGCTGGTTCGGCAGGCGACGCAGGTCCGGGCTGGAGCCGGTCGAGACTGGGGCGGCGCGACGGTCCGAGCTACGACGCCACCTCGCCGGTGGCCTTCTTGGCCCGGGGCTTGGCCGCCGGTTTGGCAGATGCCTTGGCTTCTTTGGCTTCTGATTTGGCTGCCGGCTTTGCTGCTGCCTTGGCCGCGGGCTTGGCCGGCGACTTTGCTGCGGGCTTTGCTGCGGCCTTGCTGACTGCCGCGGGCTTGGCCGCTGGCTTGCTGACTGCCGCGGCCACGACCGGCTCGGCGGGCGCCTTCGCGGCGCGCGGCTTGGCCGGGGCCTTGGCCGGTGCGGCTTCGAGCGCGACGGCCTGGGCATCGACGACCGCCTGGGCCGCGGCTTCTTCGGCAGCCTTGGCCGCCTCGGCCACGCTCACGTCGCTCCGGATGTCGATCCGCCAGCCGGTCAACTTGGCGGCCAGTCGAGCGTTCTGGCCCTCCCGGCCAATGGCCAGGGAGAGCATCCGCTCGGGCACGGTCACGCTGGCAATCCGATGCTCTTCGTCAATCTGGACGTCGAGCACCTGGGCCGGGCTGAGGGCGTTGGCCACGAACACGGCCGGATCGTCGTTCCAGGGAATGACATCGATCTTCTCGCCGGCCAGCTCGGCCACAACCGCCTGGACGCGCGCGCCACGCTGGCCGACCGTGGCCCCCACGGGATCGAGGCCATCCTGGCGGCTCCACACGGCGACCTTCGAGCGGCTGCCGGCCTCGCGGGCAATCGCCTTGATCTCGACGGTGCCGTTGTGGATCTCGGGGACCTCGAGCTCAAACAGGCGACGCAGGAAGTTCTTATGGGAGCGGCTGATGAACAGCTGCGGACCACGCAGGCCGCGCCGGACCTCGAGAACGAGGGCCTTGACGTTCTGGCCGATCCGGTAGTGCTCCAGGGGCGACTGCTCGGTCGTGGCCAGGATCGCCTCGGCCCGGGCGACTCCGCCCTGGCCGACCATCTCGAGGATGATTGCCCGAGGCTCGATCCGGTTGACCGTGCCGGTGATCAGCTCACCGTCACGGCTGGCGAACTGGTCAAAGGCGACGTCGCGCTCGGCCTCACGGAGGCGCTGCAGGACGACCTGCTTGGCGGTCTGGGCGTGGATCCGACCGAATGAGTTGGGATCCATCTCCTCGATCTCGACGAGATCGCCGAGGACGGCATCCGGGTTGTAGACCTTGGCGTCATCGAGGCCGAACTCGGTCAGCGGGTCGGTGATCTCGCCGACGGCGATCTTGGCTCGGAAGACCCGGATCTTGCCCGTCTCGCCGTCAATCCGGACGCACACGTCCTCGTCGCCCGGCTGACGCCGGTAGGCCGACTGGATGGCGTCCTCGACGGTCCGGATCAGCTGATCGCGGGGA
>JBBRIV010000265.1:0-4110 GCA_038220425.1 Candidatus Limnocylindrales bacterium | reverse complement strand
GCCGCAGTTGGATCAGGTCGCGGTAGAGCCGGACGATGCCGCGGAACTCGCTACGCTGGTCCCAGTGTACCGGGACGGTGTCGCGGAACCATTCGCCCTCGAGGACCTCCTGCCCCTGGAAGAGCATCGGGATGCCGGGGGCGGTCAGGGTGATCGCGGAGCCCAGGGTGGCCCGTTTCCGGGCGAACCAGTTGTCGGCGTCGCCGGGAGCCACCGCTTCGGCCAGGCGGACATCGCCGTTGGCCACGTCGTCATGCGACTCGGTGTAGATGACCCGGCTGAATGGACGGTCGGCGCCGGCCAGGATGGCCCCGGCGACCGAGCCGATGTCCCGCTCGCCGTCGGCCCCGGCCGTGAGCGCCGCCCGGACCACCCGCAGGAACCCGGCGTCCCACTGCGCGCCGAAGCCCGCCCCGCCATCGGCCGTTGGCAAGGTCAGGGGACTCGGATCGCCGAGGTCCTCGGCAATCGTCAGCTTCCAGGGCTGGCGCGCCCGGATCTCGTCGTTGATCCAGGCCATGAACGACCAGCCGTCGGGCAGGGCCGTCTCGGGCTGCTCGTCCACGGTCCGGATGTACAGGGTTGAATCGAAGCGCAGGCCATCGGCCCGGAACTCCTCCAGCCAGGTCAGGGCACTGTCGCGCAGGAAGGCCCGGACCTCGCCCCGGCCGTAGTCCGGGCGGGTATTGCCCCACGGCGTAACGGCCCGTTCATCGTTGTAGAAGTAGATCCCGCCCCAGTCCCCCTCGGCCCAGCCGTCGAACCGCCACAGGTCCAGATCGCTGGGACCCAGATGGTTGTAGACCACGTCGAGGATGACCGCGATGCCCCGCTCATGGGCCGCCCGGACGAACCGCTTGAAGGCGTCCGGTCCGCCATAGCTCGATTCGATCGCGAAGATGTGGGCGGGGTTGTAGCCCCACGACACGTCGCCGGCATATTCGAATGGCGGCATGACCTGAATCGCCCCGATGCCCAGTTCGCGCAGGTAGTCCATCCGCCGGATCGCCCGGTCGAAGTCGCCGGGCACGCCGCTCCTGGCGCCAAAGGTGCCGATGTGCATCTCGTAGATGACGATGTCGTTCCAGCTGGGCATGTCCAGGGTGACGTCGCCCCAGTCGAACGCTGCCGGGTCATACACGACGGCATTGCCAACCGAGCTGGTGACCTGCCGGGCATACGGATCGATCCGGGACAGGACGCCGGTCGAGGTGCCCAGGAGATAGCGATACTCGGCGCCGACCTTGACCCCGGGAATGTCCGCCGACCAGGTCCCCGACCAGCCGTCGGCCGCCTCGGGATCGCGAGCCAGGCGGACGCCGTCGCTTGACCAGTCATTGAACGTGCCGCTGACGGCAACCGAAGCCGCGTGCGGGGCCCAAACGCGGAAGGTGACCCCCTCGGGGTAGGGCAATGCACCCATGCCCGGCCGGGACGACGGCTTCGTTGCCACGCCCGGATCGTAGCAGTGGCCGGGCCACTGCCGGTTGGAGCGAGGGTCAGGGCACGAAGTAGCCGGTCACGTCGAACAGGACATGGGCGGTCTTGCCGGCCAGCGCCGCGTAGGTGACGCTCAGGTTGCCGGCCGACCCGCCCGTGCCGAGGGCCGCGGTCACGCCGTTCGCGCGGGTATCCGCCAGCGGGAAGTTCAAGGTGGACGTGAGCGGGTTGTTGTTCGGGTTTGGGGTCAGCGCGAAGAAGCCGGCCGCGGTCTGGTTGGTCACGGTCAGGTTGCCCGTGACCGCGATGGCATCGCTCGGGATGTTCATCGTCGGGTCGCTCGACTGACCGGGAACACTGAATGTCTGGGCATTGTTGGCCACGAGCGGTCCGTTGGTCAGGCCCACGCCCGAACGCGAGTCGACGATCCGGTTGGGGGTGACCACGACGTAGGTGGCGCCGCTGCCATCGGGCACGAAGTAGCCGGTCACGTCGAACAGGACATGGGCCGTCTTGCCCGCCAGCGCCGCATAGGTGACGCTCAGGGTGCCGGCCGACCCGCCCGTGCCCAGGGCGACCGTGACCCCGTTGGCCCGGTTGTCACCGAGCGGGAAGTTGAGCGTCGAGCTCGTCGGGACGTTCATGGCGATCGGGCCCAGGAAGAAGTAGCCCGGCGCGGTCTGGTTGGTCACCGTCAGGTTGCCGGTGACCGCGATGGCGTTCGAGGCAACCCCACCCTGGCCGGCCACGGGAAAGGTCTGGGCATTGTTGGCCACGAGCGGTCCGTTGGTCAGGCCCACGCCCGAACGCGAGTCGACGATCCGGTTGGGGGTGACCACGACGTAGGTGGCGCCGGGCATGGTGACCGGAGTGACGCTCGTCGAAGCAGCCGAGGGCGCCCCAGTGCCGATCGAGTTGGATGCCCGGACCGTGAACGTGTAGGGCGTGCCGTTGGCCAGGCCCAGGACCGTGCAGCCCAGGCTGCCGCCCGTGGTGCAGGTCTTGCCCAGGGGCGACGAGGTCGCCGTGTAGCCGCTGATCGCCCGGCCGCCGTTCGAAGCGGGCGCCGACCAGGTCAGCGCCACCGAGCCGTCGCCCGGCGTGCCGGCGACCCCACTCGGCGCCCCCGGGACGGTGGCCGGGATGACGGTCGCTGAAGCCATCGAGGCGGGTCCGGTACCGACCACGTTCGTGGCCGTCACCTTGAACGTGTAGGACGTGCCGTTGGTCAGGCCGCCGACCGTGCAGCTCAGGGTTCCCGTCGTGGTGCAGGTGAGCCCGTCCGGGGTTGAGGTCACGGTATAGCCGGTGACCGGATGGCCGTTGCCGTTGGCGGCATGCCAGCTGACCAGGGCAGAGGCATTGCCGGCTGTGCCCACGACCGTCGTCGGGGCGGCCGGGACCGCGTAGCTGACAAAGGCGGCCGTCCCATTCGGCGTGCCCAGGCCGGTTGGGCCGTCGTAGGCAATCGTGCTGGTGCACAGGTAGGTCCCGCCACAACTGCCGTTTGAGCCGCTGGTCACGTCATTGAGCTGGGCTGCCTGGGCGTAGGGATAGCTGGCCGGATAGGTGCCCGCGGCCGGAACCCCGGCCAGGGCATAGACGCCGGCGATGATCGGCGCGGCCACGCTGGTACCCCCGGCCACCAGCCAGCCGCCGCGGTAGACAGCCACGCCGGTTGCCGGGTCGGCCACCGCCGAGACATCGGTCAGCGTTCGCTGGGTGCACGACCCGTCGGCCTGCCAGGCGGGCTTGGCTTCATCGGCCGAGCAGCCACTGCCGGCGCCCGACCAGGCCGTCTCGGACCAGCCCCGGGCATTGCCGGCGGTCGTCAGATGGGTCCCGCCGACAGCCGTCACGTGGGGTGAAGAGGCCGGGAACTGGACGCCGTAACCATCGTCGCCGCTGCTGACCGTGATCGCGACGCCGGGGTGGTCGAAGTAGATCCCTTCAAAGAAGGTGTCTGCGCCGAACTCGGGCCCGCCGTAGCTGTTCGAGACCACGGTCGCGCCAAGTCGAACGGCGGTGTTCACGGCCGTGCCCATGTCGTCGATAGAAGACGACGTGGCTTCAACCAGGAGGATGTGACAGTTGGGGCAGACGGCCGAAACCATCTCGATGTCCAGCGCGGTCTCCACGCCCCAGCTCGAGTTTGTGGCGGGGTAGCTGGTGCCGCCGTCCTGGTCCACCTTCCGGAAGCAGCCGCCGGCAGCGGTACAGGCACTCAGTCCGAACTGGGTCCGGTAGGCCGCCAGGTCCGTGGCCGCCGTGGTCAGGTCATAGGCATCAACGATGGCCACGGTGATCCCGGTACCGGCGCCCGAAGCCGGGGCAGGCAACGCGTAGGCCGAGCGCAGGTCCGTGGGGTAGTAGCCCGATGGCGAGACCGATGGACCGACGGACGTCCGGGCCTGGGCGGCCAGGTCGGTTCGGATCAGGGCCAGGCAGGACACGAACCCGGGGGCCGCCGGCGGACAGACCGCCTGGGAGGTGGGCTGACTTTGCGGCTGACTTGGCGCGAGGGCGGTCGCAGGAGGGACATTTGAGGTGGAGCCTGGGGCGCGGGTCGCGCTAGTGGCCGATACGCCGGCCGGCCAGACGCCGAGCAGGGCGATGAGCAGCACCATCAGGCAGGCAGTCGCCCGCAGGGCGACAGCGCGGAAGCGCCCG
>JBBRIV010000264.1:0-4144 GCA_038220425.1 Candidatus Limnocylindrales bacterium | reverse complement strand
ACGGCCGCCGCGCTCGGCGGGCTGACCGGTGGGTTGCTTCTGCTGGCCCTGCCCGCCGCTGCGTTCGAGAAGATCGTGCCGGTCCTGATCCTGGTGTCGGTGGCCCTGATTGCCTTGCAGCCCCGGCTATCGCGGGCACTGGGCGACCGCCGGGTCGCCGGTCGCGA
This sequence comes from Candidatus Limnocylindrales bacterium, assembly GCA_038220425.1. GTDB lineage: Bacteria > Chloroflexota > Limnocylindria > Limnocylindrales > CSP1-4 > Palsa-1033. The sequence goes on along the minus strand of JBBRIV010000264.1, from coordinate 3,977 downwards.
GCACACCGTGCCGCTCGTGGTCACCCTGTACCTGACCGGGATCTACGGCGGCTACTTCGGGGCAGGGCAGGGGGTGATCATGATGGCCCTCCTGGGTGTCTTCCTGCCCGACGACCTGCAGCGCCTGAACGGCCTGAAGAATGTCCTGGCGGTCCTGATCAACAGCGTGGCCGCCGTCCTGTTCATCCTGTTCGCCCAGGTCGCCTGGGCGCCGGCGATCCTGCTGGCGATCGGCGCGGTGGCGGGCGGTCAGGTCGGGGCCACGGTCGGGCGGCGCCTGCCGGCCAACGTGCTGCGCCTCGTGATCATGGTCGTGGGCACCATTGTCGGAGTCCGATTGCTGCTCGGCTGACCGAGCGTCAGACGGCCCTGGGTCAGCTGCGGTAGCGCTCCGAGGGACGCAGTCGCATGGCGCTCCAGGTCTCATCGATCGAGACGAGGGTGACGCCGGTCAGGCCGGCGATGGGATCGGTCAGGGCGGTCATCGAATCGCGGGTGAGATCCGTCGGCAGACCCGAGCTGCCCTTGGGATAGGCAAGCCAGAGCAGTCCATCAAGGCCCGCGGCCGAGTGGGCATTGCGCAGGTGGGCAACGACGTCCTGCGACGTCCGGGCAAAGAGGACAACCGCGTCGGCCTGCTCGCCCACCGTCACGAGGGTCGCGCCCTCGGGCAGCGGATCGATCCGTCGTGCAGCCCCCTGGACTTGGCCAAGGACGCGAACCCGGGCGCCCGGTTTGATCAGCAGTCGTTCGGCCGTCGTCTTCATCGCTCGTTCGAGTATGTCGTACCATGCCCACCGGTGGCTTGGCTCTGTGCCTGCGCCGGCGGACGTAAACAGGAACGTTACGACCGTCGGTTCAACGGGTACGGCGGCCAGGCCTCCGAACCCTGCGGCGCTCGCACGAGCGCAGATCGGGCGGCTAGCTCAGTTGGTTAGAGCACTTGCTTGACATGCAAGAGGTCACTGGTTCGAGTCCAGTGTCGCCCACCAGTTTCCTCACGAGACGGACATGACCCAGCAGCCGCCCGCGCCCGCTCCCGACGAGCCCGAACTCGACGAAGAGTTTGACGCGCCCGTGCGCGGCTCGGCCGATGAACTGCTCGACGCCGGGGCCCACAGCGAGCTCGATGCGATGCGCCATTCGGCCGCCCACGTGCTGGCCGAGGCGGTCCTCGAGATCTTCCCCGGGGCCCGGCTGGGGATTGGGCCGGCCATCCACGATGGGTTCTACTACGACTTCGAGCTGCCCCGCCCGCTGACCCCCGATGACCTGGGTGCGATCGAGGCCCGGATGGCGGCCTCGGTCGCCGCCGATCATCAGTTCATCCGCCACGAACTGGATCCGGCTGCGGGCCGGGCGTTCTTTGTCGATCGCAATCAGCCCTACAAGGTCGAGATCCTGGATGACCTGGGCAGCCGGGCGGAGGCCGCCGGCGAGCCTGCCCCGGTCGTCTCGACCTACGAGCACGGGCCGTTCATCGACCTGTGCAAGGGTCCCCACGTGGCCTCGACCGGCCGGATCGGCCCGTTCAAGCTGCTCAGCGTGGCCGGCGCGTACTGGCGGGGCAACGAGCACCGGCCGATGCTCCAGCGGATCTACGGCACGGTCTGGACCAGCCAGGACGACTTGGATCAGTACCTGTGGCGGCGGGCCGAGGCCAAGAAGCGCGACCATCGCCGGCTGGGCGTCCAGCTGGACCTGTTCAGCTTCCACGACGTGTCGCCCGGTTCGGCCTTCTGGCATCCCAAGGGCCAGCTGATCTGGCGGACGCTGGAGACCGCCATGCGCGAGCTCCAGCTCCGGCGTGGCTACCAGGAGATCAGCACGCCGATCATGGTCAGCGAGCGAGTCTGGCAGCAGTCCGGCCACTGGGACCTGTACAAGGACAACATGTTCCTGGTCGAGGCCGAGGGCCAGACGTTCAGCCTGAAGCCCATGAACTGCCCCGAGTCAACGTTCATCTACCGGAGCCGGCTGCGCTCGTACCGGGACCTGCCGCTGCGCCTCAACGAGTACGGCCGGCTCCATCGCAACGAACGCTCCGGCACGCTGTCGGGCCTGACCCGGGTCCGCCAGTTTATCCAGGACGATGCCCATATCTACGTCCGGCCGGATCAGCTGGCCGACGAGATCGAGGCACTCCTGGGCGAGGTCGTCGAGGCCTACTCGTGGGTGGGCCTGACCCCGCGCTACGCCTTCGCGACCAAGCCTGACAAGGCAATCGGCGATCCGGCGCTGTGGGAGCGGGCCGAGGGCCTGATCAAGGAAGCCCTCGAACGCTCTGGCTCGGCCTACGTGGTCAAGCCCAAGGACGGCACGTTCTACGCACCCAAGATCGACATCTATATCGACGACGCGCTCGGACGCGAATGGCAGATGGCCACCATCCAGGCCGACCTGACCATGCTGCCCGAGCGCTTCGACCTGACCTATATCGACGAGAACGGCCAGCCGCAGCGCCCGATCGCCATCCACCGGGCCATCTACGGCTCGCTCGAACGGTTCATCGGGATCCTGACCGAGCACTTTGCCGGGGCATTCCCGCTCTGGCTGGCGCCCGTCCAGGCGGTCATCGTGCCCATCGCCGACCGCCACGTCGAGCCCGCCCAGGAGCTCGTCGCGGTCCTCCGCGCGCGCGGGCTGCGGGCCGAGGTCGACGCCTCGGACAATCGCATGCAGAACAAGATCCGGCTGGCCCAGGAGCACAAGGTCCCGTACATGCTGGTCCTGGGCGATCGCGAGATCGAGGCCCGGACGGCCGCCCCGCGGACCCGGGCAGGCGAGCAGCAGCCCGCCGAGGACTGGGACTCGCTGGCCGAGCGCCTCGCGGCCGAGTCCGCCGCCCGCGGGCTGTAGCACTCCGGGCGAGGCGGCAGCGGTTGCTGCGCGGCGGGCGGCGAATCACCGAATCGTCCGTTGGTGGCGGCTTAGAACGGAACTGAGCTGCTGCGGACCCCCATCGACCGTTCGAGGCGACGGCGCGGACACAGATCGTGCGTGGATCGTGCTCAGTCCGGACCCGATGGTGTCGTTTGGCCGATTCTGCGGTGCAGGTGTCGCCTAAGGCTCCCTGAACGGCCGATTTGGTGATTCGGCTCTCGCTGCTGGTCGGCACTCATGTGCGCGGCTCTCGAGGTCGAGCACGTCGGCGCCGGCGCTGAGGTCCCGCAGAGGAATGGGTTGCTGGCCCGCAGGTTGCGACGCTCTGAGTGGTCAGCTCTCACGCTGGAGATCGGCCAGGACTTCGGCGATCACGTAGCGGGCATTTTCGGCCAGGATCGGGTTGGTCCGGTGGTAGTAGGGCAGCTGGATGAGGGCAATCGACAACGCCCAGCCCCGGCCCCGTAGCCAGGTGGCGTCGTTCACTCGGAGCGCTTCGCGGTAGACCGGCCGGCTCGCTGGCGGGAGCAGGTTCCAGGCGACGATCAGGTCGACCGCCGGATCGCCGATCCCGAGCGTCCCGAAGTCAATCACGGCGTTCAGCCGGCCCTCGACCATTAGCAGGTTGCCGGGGGACAGGTCGCCGTGGGCCCAGACCGGCGGACCGTCCCAGGCGGGGATGTCAAGGGCAGCCTCCCAGGCCGCGGTCACTGCAGGCACGTCGATTGTGCCCTGGAGTGCCTTGATCGCCGCACTGGTGGGCGACTCACGCTGCTCGAGCGGGACGCCTCGGCCGCCCCGCGGCCCGCCAGTTGCGTCCACGGCCTGGAGGGCGGCGACGAATCGGGCCAGGTCCCGGGCCAGCTCGTCCGGGTCGGCGAGCTGACCGACGGCCGGGTTGTCGCCCTTGAGCCAGGGGTAGACGGACCATGGATAGGGGTAGCCCTGTCCCGGTTCACCGGTGCCCAACGGGACGGGCACGGCAAACGGCAGGAGCGGGGCGATCCTGGGCAGCCAGCGATGCTCCCGATCGACCGCATTGACGGCCCAGTCGATCCTCGGCATGCGAACAGTCATGTCCGGGCCGAGTCGGT
>JBBRIV010000263.1:0-4156 GCA_038220425.1 Candidatus Limnocylindrales bacterium | reverse complement strand
GTCTCCACCAGGCGGTCGAAGCAAAAGAGGGCCTGCGCGTCCAGCGCGAGAGCGTGACGATGGCCACGGTCACCTTCCAGAACTACTTCCGGCTGTACGACAAGCTGGCCGGGATGACCGGTACGGCGATGACCGAGGCCGAGGAGTTCCACAAGATCTACAGCCTGGAAGTGGTGGCCATTCCCACCCATCGGCCGATGGTCCGCGATGACGAGTCGGACCTCGTCTTCCGCAACGAGCTGGGCAAGTTCAACTCGCTGATCGACGAGATCGTGGAGATGTCCGAGCTGGGCAGGCCGGTCCTTGTGGGCACCGTGTCGGTGGCCAAGTCGGAGATCCTGGGCGAGATGCTCAAGCGCCGGGGGATCAAGCACGAGGTCCTCAACGCCAAGTTCCACGAGAAGGAATCGGGGATCGTCGCCCAGGCCGGCCGGACCGGCGCGGTGACCATCGCCACCAACATGGCCGGTCGCGGTACCGACATCCTGCTCGGCGGCAACCCGGCCGGGCTGGCCTCGGACCTGCTCCACCAGCGCGGCCTGAACCCGGCCGAGGTCGACAAGGACACCTACGCGGCGGCGCTGGCCGAGGCAAAGGCGATCTGCGATACCGACCACGAGCGGGTTGTCGCGGTCGGAGGCCTGCACATCATCGGCACCGAGCGCCACGACAGCCGCCGGATCGACAACCAGCTTCGGGGCCGGGCCGGCCGCCAGGGCGACCCCGGATCGTCGCGCTTCTACCTGTCCCTCGACGACGACCTGATGAAGCGCTTCGCCTCGGACCGGGTCGCCGGCCTGATGGAGCGGATGGGCCTGGAGGACGACGTCGCCATCGAGTCGCGCCTCGTGAGCAAGACCATCGAGAGCGCCCAGACCCGGGTCGAGGGCTTCAACTTCGATATTCGCAAGCGCGTCGTCGAGTTCGACGATGTGATCAACAAGCAACGCGAGACGATCTACGCCGAGCGCGACAAGGTTCTCCACAACGAGGACCTGGGCGAGACGATCGTGGGCTTCCTGGACGAGGAGGTCGATTCCCTCATCGACCAGTTCTGCGCGGACGAGCTGCCCGAGGAGTGGAACATCGAGGGCCTGGCAATCGCGGTCCACGCGATGGGCCTCGAAGGGCCGGGCACCTCCGAAGATGACCTGTGGGACCTGGGTTCCCGGGAGGCCATCCGCGACCACCTGCGTGACCTGGTCGAGGTCAAGCTGAAGGCCAAGGAAGCCGAGATCGGCGAGGCCGACTGGACCAACGTCGAGCGGGTGGTCCTGCTCCGGACCATCGACTCGCTGTGGGTGGAGCACCTGACCGAGCTCGACGACATGCGCCGCGGCATCGGCCTGCGCGGCTATGCCCAGCAGGATCCCCTGGTCGAGTTCCGACGCGAGGCCTACAACCTGTACGCCGAGCTGCGCGGATTCATCCGCCATCAGCTCGCGTCATCGATCCTGCGCGTCCAGATCACCCGCGAGGAAGTTCCCGGACCTCAGCCCATGCCCGGTCCAGGTCAGCCCGGCCCGGGCCAGCTGGCAGCGGCTGCCCGGCCGACACCGGCCAGCGCCCAGGCCGGCCGCGACGCCGCCGCCGGCAACGCCATTCTCGGCACGATTGCCCGTGGCCTGCCCCCGGCACCGGCGGTCCGGGCAGTCCGGGAGCAGCTCGGCGACGAGGTGATCGGGTCCAGCGTGGGTTCGCCGGCCGGCGCCAGGGCCGGCACGAACGGCTCGGGCTCACTCAAGCCGGGGTTTGCCCCCGACGGCCACCGGATGGGTCGCAACGACGTGTGCTTCTGCGGTTCGGGCCTCAAGTACAAGAAGTGCCACGGCCGGTGACCAGCCCGGCATGCGCCGAGCGCTGATCCGGCTGGCGGCAGCCGCCGCCGTGGGCATGCTCTGGGTGGCTGGCTATGGTGCCTTCCGGATCTGGCAGCAGGGCCTCCAGGAGGAACGCCGCCCGGCCGGGGCCGTGGTGGTCCTGGGTGCCGCTCAGTACAACGGCCGGCCATCGCCCATCTTCGAGTCCCGGCTACGCCACGCCGTCGAGCTGTTCCACACCGGCGACTACCGGTTCCTGATGGTCACCGGCGGCAAGCAGCCTGGCGACACGACCACCGAGGCCGCCGTGGCCCGCCAGTTCGCGATCAACCAGGGTGTCCCGGCCGACCGGATCCTGATGGAGGACCACGGCCGGAATACCCGCGAATCGCTGGATGCCGTGCGGACCACCCTGGCCGCCCAGTCCATCCACGATGCCGTCTTCGTCTCGGATCGCAGCCACATGCTCCGGGTCCTGCGGATCGCGGCCGACCTGGGCATCGCGGCCTACGGCTCGCCGGCGCCCGACAGTCCGGGCGACACCGACCCGATCCATGTCGTCGAAATCACCTTTCACGAGCTAGGCGGCCTCGCCTACTACTTCGTCACGGGCAACAGCCCGGCAGATTGAGCTCGGCCCGTTCCGGCATGGTGGCCGTTGCCGCGCCAGCGGTCCGCGCCGGGTGGTACCGGCCAGTTTGCGTCGGACGCACATATCCGACCGATTCGCGGCCACGCCGGTGGATTCCATTCGTCCGACGCAATGGACCGACGCGAATGGCAGGATTCCGGCGCTTTTGTGCGTGTGGGGCACGGAATCAACCGGGTTCGGGGGTCGCCTGGTCGGTTATGTGCGTCGGACGCAAACCCGCCCAGACCGTGGCTCAGGAGGCCTTTCAGGGTTCGTTCAGGCAGGCCGCCTGGGACCTGGACCTGACCAGCGCGGGACCAATGCCGGAGATGGGCCGGATAGAGGTCCTGAATCCGCTCCGGATTGGGAATTTACCCACGAATCTCGCACTTTCCCTCTTGGCGGATCGTGCTTGCGCCGGTACACTGGGCCAAGCCCACGGGGTATGGGGCTGGAGACTTGAAGGAAGCCCAGAAACCGCGTCGCAGGAGCCTTCGGTCGCCGCGCCAAACCCTTCCCCAGCCCACGAGAGAGGGAGCCCGTGAAGCAGGCCGAGGAAGAGTCGTTCATTGATCTGATCGCCTGCGAGCGAGACTGCCGGACGTGCAGCTACGCTGCGGCGCTGGATTGCGACGGCAACTGCGGCGTCTGCCCTCACAATGGCTACTGTCCCTGCGTGAACCCCGTCGTCGCCCGGAGCAAGACCGCCCTGCGGATCATCGAGCTCCGTCCGATCCTCCTCCAGGATGTCCAGGGCCGCAGCTAGGTGGAAGCCGCTGCAATCCGGGACTTGACGGAGCGGATCCGGTCGACCTCGGGGCGTCTTTGACCTCGGCGTCAAGGAAGCACGACTCGCCGAGCTCGATCAGCTGACCCTCGCCCCAGGGTTCTGGGACGACGGGAGCACCGCCAAGAAGGTCCTGCGCGAAGCCGACGGACTACGCACCGAGATCGACACGTGGCGCCAGCTGGGAGCCCGGGCCACCTCCCTGTACGAGCTCCTCGACCTGCTCCAGGAATCGCCCGACGCCGAGCTCGAGGCTGAGCTGCTCAAGGATGCCGGGGCGGTCGAGATCGACTTCAATCGCGAGCGCACCGCACTCCTGTTTGGGGGCGAGTACGACGATCGCGGCGCGTTGCTCATGATCAGCGCCGGGGCAGGCGGCACAGAAGCCACCGACTGGGCCGAGATGCTCCTCCGGATGTACTTGCGCTGGGCAGAGCGGCACAAGTTCCACACCGAGATCGTGGACCAGACCGAGGGTGAATCGGCCGGTATCAAGAGCGCCACAGTGGCCGTCGAGGCGCGTCGTGCATATGGCTGGCTGCGTGCCGAGCGGGGCGTCCACCGCCTGGTCCGGATCAGCCCGTTCGACTCCCAGAACCGGCGCCAGACCACGTTTGCCCTGGTCGAGGTCCTGCCCGAGGTGGAGGAGGACGATCCCGATATCGAGCTGAACTGGGATGAGATCCGGGTCGACACGTTCCGCTCACAGGGCGCCGGCGGCCAGCACGTCAACAAGACCGACTCGGCCGTCCGGCTGACCCACCTGCCGACCAACATCGTGGCCCAGAGCCAGAACGAGCGGTCCCAGACCCAGAACAAGGAAACCGCGATCAAAGTCCTCAAGGCCCGCCTCCTGGAGCGCCGGCTCGAGGAGAAGGAGGCCGAGATTCGCGAGCTCAAGGGCGAGCACGTCACGGC
>JBBRIV010000262.1:0-4174 GCA_038220425.1 Candidatus Limnocylindrales bacterium | reverse complement strand
TCGGCCAGGCCGAGACGCTCGAGGCAGTAGGCCAGCCAGCCGGCCGGCAAGGTGGCCAGCCAGAGAATGCGAGCGCGCCGGTTGGAAAGGGCTCTCCACTGGTCACGGACCCCGCGGCGCATGTGAAACGAAGAACGTGCGAACTTGGTGGACAGGACCACGAAGTCCTTTGGCGCCAGCCGGAAGAAGCGGATGTCGTTGTTGAGGATCGACTCCGCCTCGATCATCGATCCGTAGGCATCGTCAATCCGATTGACGGGCCGAGACAGACTGACCGCCTGGTCATTCCAATGGATGAGCAGAGCCTCATTGAAGTAGCGGGTCTTGTACGACCGGGCGATCTCCGACCAGATCCTCGACGGCGGGATCAAGCCTACATAGCCGGGCGTCTCCGGAAACGGATGCTCGCGCAGCACCGAGGTCCGATGAAAGCCCCACTTCTCGCCCTTGACCTTGTACCGATAGCGAATCTCGCTGGAGTCCGAATCGGTTGGGTCTAACGGAAATTCCGTCCCGACGAGCTCGCCGTACTCATCCAGGCACAGGCTCGTCGCGCCCGTGAAACCCAGCCGCTCCTCCATCGGGATGCTTTCCCAACGTGCCTTGAAGCGCTCCAGCGCCGTCGGAAGACAGCCGTCGTCCGAGTCGAAGGTCAGAAAGAGCTCGCCACGCGCCATGCCCACCGCACGGTTGAACGAGGCATGTTTGCCCACGTTGTCCTGCCAGACGTAGCGGACGGGGAAATCGGCTTCAGCACGGAGGCGCTCAACCAACTCTGGAGTCCCATCGGTGGACCCGTTGTCGACGATCAGCCATTCGAAATCGCGAAAGGTCTGACTCCCGAGACTCTGAAATGGACGCTCAAGCGTGTGGGCCCGGTTGCGGGTCGCGGTGAAGACCGTGAACGTGAACGCCGGCTCAGTAGCTTCCGGCGCGCCGGGTGCAGGATTCACGACGTGGTCCCTGCTGTCCCTCTCGCGACCAACCCAACAACAGCCCCGAAGACCAGTCCCACGACCAGTCCCACGACCAGTCCCGTGACGTTGTCGGCGACGTCAGATGCCTGGCAGGCTCGGCCAAAATGGGCCAGGGCGAGCTGGTATGTCTCGATGGCGACCGGCATCGCGAATGCCCCGACCACGAGCCCCGCCTTACGTCGCGATCCGGGCAGGAGCGCCAGGGAGGTTCCAAGGGGAAGGAACAGCAGGATATTGAGACTGTCGTCGTTCATCGACGCGAGCGATTCGAGGGCCGGCAGGCCGATCCTGGACAGGTCGCAGGTTTCGTGGATTTCGGGCGGGCCGGTTCCGCCGACGGCGTACGCAAACGCTTCGGGGCTGGGCGTGAGCGTCGCCGACACGATCAGACCGAGGCTCAGAACCAGCGCGAACGCAAGGCCCCGAGCCACGTGGAGGCCGCGTCCGACGCGTTCGGCCACGACCCGGCCGATCACAAGCGAAACCGCGATGCCCGGCAGGAACAGCGGTGATGGGCCCAGAACCCAGCGAATATCGTCGAACCTCAAGCGGAGCGCCGATCCACGATCAGTTCCTCACGGCGCCGGGATCACTAGGCGCTCGCCGATCGTGATGATGCTCGGAGGCTTGATCCCGTTTGCCTTCTGGATCGCGGCCACGGTTACGCCGAAGTGACGGGCGATGGAGCTCAACGTCTCGCCGCGGACCACGATGTGGACCGTGGGCAACGCAGGAGTCTTTGTGGCTGAGCTGGGCGACGGGACCGAATTCGTGGGTGTTGGCGACACGCTGACCGCCGCACCCGACGGGCTCGCTCCCGGCGTGATGCTCGGTAAGCCGCCATGCCCGACGATGCCCGCCAGGACGAGCAGGACGACAATCGCAGCCCCGACGATCAAGGCGACCCGGATCGCCAGGGTGCGCGGTGCGCCGGGCACCAGAACCGGTCGGATCCCATCGGCAATGCCGGTCAGACCGTTCCTGATGGCGACCCCTATGGCGGCCCCGGGCACGACCCTGGCTCTGGGCGAGATATCCGCGCTACCAGCCCTCGCGAAGCGATCACAGGCCTGGAAGCCCAGTCCCAGGCAGAACGCTTCCTGGTGGCTGATCTCGATGCGTTCCGGACGGGCGCCGCTATGGCAACGATGGGCCGTAATGGCAAAGGAGAAACGGGTCCTGGGATCGTCGGCCAGACCCAGGTACGGGCAGACGACCCTAACGGCCGGCGCGGCCACCCCGCGGGCTGCCGATTCGTCAATCACGGCTCAACTCGCCGCTGCGTCTTCATCCGGATGCTGCCTCAGCCATTGGCAAAACGCGGCAATCCCGTCTTCGAACTTCCATGTTGGCTGCCAGCCAAGGTGTTCCCGGGCCCTCGTGATATCGGCATACGTCGCGGGGACATCACCGGGCTGCGCCGGCGCCAGGATGCGCGTCGCCGTGATCCCGAGGGCACGCTCCAGCTCGTCGACGACGGCCGATGTCCGGATCGGCCGGTGGCTCCCCACATTCACAGTCAGGGCGTCCTCGTCGCACGCGATCAGGCGCACAAAGGCTTCCACGATGTCGTCGACGAAGGTGTAGTCGCGGATGGCCTGACCCTGGTCGTAGAGCTCGATCGGCAGCCCCGCCAGCATCTTTCGGGCGAACCCGTGAATGGCCAAGTCTGGCCGCTGGCGCGGCCCGAATACCGTGAACATCCGGGCGATCCCAATCGGGAGCTTGCTGACCGCGTGGTGGGCAAAGATCAGCGCCTCGCCGGCAATCTTCGTTGCCGCGTAGGGCGACTCCGGTCGAACGTTCATCTGGTCTTCGCTGAACGGATGCCTGGGGTCTGCGCCGTAGACCGAGCTTGAAGATGCGAACACGAATTTCGCGCCGACCGCCGCAGTGGCCTGCAGGGTGTGCTGCAGACCAACGACGTTGATGTCGATATAGAGCTGCGGATCAATCAGTGACGGGCGGACGCCGGGGCGGCCGGCAAAGTCGACCACCACGGACGGGCGGGCCTGGGCGATGACCTTGCCGATGGTCGGGCCGTCACGGGTATCCGCCTCCACAAAGCGGAACGCCGGATGCGCCCGCGCCGCCTGGAGGTTGGATTCCTTCTGGCGTCTTGGGTAGAACGGCTCGAAGCAGTCGATGGCTGTGACATCCCAGCCCTCGCGGAGGAGTCGATCGACCAGGCTGGAGCCCACGAAACCCGCGCCGCCGGTGACAACCGCTCGGCGCGAATCGCTGCTCATCAGGCGTACTCCAGCGTCGCTGAGGCCTCTGCCCGTTCCTGGAGCATCGTCGAGTACATCGCCTCATGCATCGCGATGACTGAATCCTGGCTGTACTGATCGGCCATCCGAGATCGTCCGGCGCGGCCCATCGTGGACCCAAGGCCGGGTTCGGCAATGAGCCGGTCCATCGCCCTGGCGAGGCCGGCGGGATCGGCGTCCGCCACGATGAAACCGGCGTCGGATCCCACGAGCTCGGCGTTCCCCCGAGCATCCGATGCGATCACGGGAACCTCCATCGACAGTGACTCCATGATCGCCCGGGCAAGTCCCTCGCGCTTGCTGGACGACAGGAGAGCCGACGAGCTCCCAAGAAGCGGTCGGACGTCATCAACGAATCCGAGGAAATGAACGCGCGATCCCACGCCCATGCTGCGAGCAACCGATTGAAGAGCGCCGAGTATCGGGCCCTCACCGGCAATCGCAAGGTGCGCGCCTCGATCGACCATGAGCGACAAGGCTTCGATCGTGCGCTGGTGGCACTTGTTGGGATGAAGTTCAGCGATCGTGGTGAACAGCGGTACCTCGGCCGAAATACCGACGATGTCTCGCACGTAGTCGATCTCCTCGGCGGTCACTGCCGCTCGTGAGTACAACGATGAATCGATGCCCACCCCGGGCATTCGGACGAGGCGCCGTCGAGGCACGATCCTGAGGCGCACGGCGGCCGCCTCATCCTCGTCATTGATCACGACCAAACGATCCGTCCAGCGTCCGGCGACGCGCTCGGCAGTCTCAAAGGACCGGTTGAGGATGGGATTGCCGGCGGCATGAAAGTGGAATCCATGCGCGGTGTAGGCGACCGCCGGGCGGATTTCCGGGCGCATCCGGTGGACGGCGAGGCGGGTCATGAACGAGGCAATCGGGGTGTGGACGTGGACCAGATCAGGGCGCGTCTCGTCCAGCAGG
>JBBRIV010000261.1:0-4218 GCA_038220425.1 Candidatus Limnocylindrales bacterium | reverse complement strand
TGACCTGCTCCTGCAGCTCCGGGACAAGGGCAACACGGTCCTGGTCGTGGAGCACAAGCCGGAGATGATCGTGATCGCGGACCACGTCGTGGACCTTGGCCCGGGCGCCGGCAGTGCCGGCGGTGAGGTGGTCTTTCAGGGCAGTGTCGAAGGGTTGCGGGCCAGCGCCACCGTGACCGGCCGCCACCTGAGCGACCGGGCCGCCCTCAAGGAGACCCTGCGCAGGTCCACCGGCAGCCTGGCCGTTCGGGGCGCGAGCGCTCACAACCTGCGCGACGTCGACGTCGACATCCCGCTCGGACTGCTGGTGGTCGTGACCGGCGTGGCCGGTTCGGGCAAGAGCTCCCTGATCCATGGCTCGGTGTCGGGCCGGGACGGCGTTGTGTCGATCGACCAGGGCGCGATCCGCGGGTCTCGACGAAGCAACCCCGCGACGTACACCGGCCTGCTCGACCCGATCAGGACGGCGTTCGCCCGGGCCAACGACGTGAAGCCGGCCCTGTTCAGCGCCAACTCCGAAGGTGCCTGCCGCACCTGCAACGGTGCCGGGGTCATCTATACCGACCTGGCGATGATGGCCGGCGTCGCAACGACCTGCGAGGAATGCGCAGGCAAGCGATTCCAGGCGGCGGTCCTGGAGTACCAGCTCGGCGGCCACGACATCAGCCAGGTGCTGGCCATGTCGGTGACCAGGGCCGACGAGTTCTTTGGCACCGGCGAGGCGCGCACACCTGCGGCCCACGCGATCCTGCAGCGCCTGGCCGACGTCGGCCTGGGCTACCTCAGCCTGGGCCAGCCGCTCCCATCGCTGTCGGGCGGCGAGCGGCAGCGCCTAAAGCTGGCCAGCCACATGGCCGAATCGGGTGGCGTGTACGTCCTCGACGAGCCGACCGCCGGCCTCCACCTGGCCGATATTCAGCAGCTGCTGGGCCTGCTCGACCGGCTCGTCGACGCGGGCAAGTCGGTCATCGTGATCGAGCACCACCAGGCGGTCATGGCTCACGCTGACTGGATCATCGACCTGGGTCCTGGCGCCGGGCGCGACGGCGGCCGGATCGTCTTCGAGGGCACACCGGCCGACCTTGTCGCGGCCCAGTCCACGCTCACCGGCCAACACCTCGCGGCCTACGTCGGCCGGTGACCAGCACCCCGGCGGCGGCCCAGCACCTGCGCGATCTGGCTTGGCTCCGGCGCGTCCGCGACCGGATCGACCGGGAGTACGCCCAGCCCCTGGACGTCGAAGCGCTGGCTCGCGGCGCGCATATGTCGGCCGGGCACCTCAGCCGCGAGTTTCGGCTGGCCTACGGTGAGTCGCCCTACGGCTACCTGATGACGCGCCGGATCGAGCGGGCGATGGCCCTCCTCCGACGGGGCGACATGAGCGTCACCGAGGTCTGTTTTGCCATCGGCTGTTCGTCGCTGGGCACGTTCAGCACGCGCTTCAGCGAGTTGGTCGGAGTGCCACCCAGCACCTACCGACGGAACGAGGCGTTCGCGACAGCGGGGATGCCCTCATGCGTGGCCAAACAGGTGACCAGGCCGATCAGGAATCGAGAAGCGCGGGTCGGCCAGGCCAACCTAGACTGAGCGCCATGGACATCAAGATTCACTCGAGCTTCCTCCCCCACGACGACCCTGACGCATCCCTGGCGTTCTATCGCGACACCCTCGGCTTCGAGGTCCGCAACGATGTCGGCTACGGCGGGCTGCGCTGGATCACGGTCGGTCCGGCCGGCCAGCCCGATACGTCGATCGTGCTCTATCCCCCGTTCGCCGCGCCGGGCATCACCGACGACGAGCGGCGGACGATCGTCGAGATGATGGCCAAGGGCACCTACGCGATCATCGTCCTGGCCACCACCCACCTCGACGACGCGTTCGCCCGCCTCGAGGCCAGCGGCGCAGAGGTCGTCCAGGAGCCGACCGAGCAGCCCTACGGCATCCGGGACTGCGCCTTCCGCGATCCGGCGGGCAACCTGATCCGGCTGAACGAGCAGCGCTGAGTCGACCCGGCCCGGTCGGTTCCGGTGCGCACCACCAATCAGGCCCAGAGTTCTATAGCTACTAGTCCTACTGGATTACTAGGGGTTATCCTCTCCTCGCGGCACGCCGAGCCCGCGACCGCTACTGTCTAGGAGCGTTGATGTCCCCCCGAATCCCCGCCCTCGTTCGCCTTGCCTCGCTCGCACTCATCGCCGCCGGATTGGTGGCCTGCTCCAGCCCGGCCGCGACGGCACCGAATGGTGCGCCGGTCGCGCTCCGCCTCGGCTACTTTCCGAATATCACCCATGCGACCGCCATCGTGGGTGTTGAGGGCGGCATCTTCGCCAAGGCCCTGGGTGCCGGCGTCGACCTCAAGACGTCGACCTTCAATGCCGGCTCATCGGCCTCTGAGGCGCTCCTGTCGGGCGCTATCGACGCCACGTTCATCGGACCCAGTCCGGCGATCAATGCCTTCTCGAAGTCGAGTGGGGCCGTCAAGATCGTGTCCGGAGCGACCTCCGGTGGGGCGCTCCTGGTGGTCAAGGCCGGGATCACCAGCGCGGCCCAGCTCAAGGGCAAGAAGCTGGCGACGCCCCAGCTTGGCAACACCCAGGACGTGGCCCTCCGGACCTGGCTCCTGGCCCAGGGCCTGAAGACCGATGCGCAGGGCGGCGGCGACGTCTCGATCGTGCCCCAGGACAACGCCCAGACGCTGCAGGCCTTTGAGACGGGCGCGATCGACGGAGCCTGGCTGCCCGAACCATGGGCGACCCGGTTGATCCTGGAGGGTCAAGGCACGGTCCTCGTCAACGAACAGGATGTGTGGCCCTCGGGCCAGTTCGCGACCACAATCCTGCTGGTTCGGACCGACTATCTTGCTGCTCACCCGGACGTGATCAAGTCCCTCCTCCAGGGAGAGATCCAGGCCAATGACCTCGTGAACAGCGACCCCAGCCAGGCCCAGGCGCTGACCAACCAGGGAATTGCCCGGATCAGCGGGACAAAGCTCAGTGACGCGGTCATCCAGGCGGCCTGGAAGAACCTGGTCTTCAGCGTCGACCCGATCGCCTCGTCGCTCAAGGCCTCAGCCGACAACGCGGTCAAAGTCGGCCTGCTCAAGGCCGTCAACCTGGCCGGGATCACCGACCTGACGATCCTCAACGGGTTGCTGACCAGCGCCGGCAAGCCGGCGGTCGGCGGCCTATGACCGAGGCGACCTCGGCCATCCCGGCCATCGAGCTGGCGGGGGTCACCAAGGTCTACGGGCGCGGGCCCGAGGCTGTGGTGGCCCTCGACCGGCTGGACCTGCTCGTCAATGACGGCTCGTTCGTGTCCCTGGTGGGGGCATCCGGCTGCGGCAAGTCGACCCTGCTAAGCCTGATCGCCGGCCTTGACCAGGCCACCTCGGGGACGGTCAAGGTGTGGGGCGGGCGGCCGGCCCTGATCTTCCAGGAGGCAGCCCTCTTTCCATGGCTCACCGCAGCCGAGAACGTCGACCTGGCCCTCAAGCTGCGGGGCGTGCCCCGGCTGGTCCGGCGGGAGACGGTGGCCGACCTGCTCGAACGAGTGCATCTGACCGGCTTCGGCGGCAAGCGCCCCCATGAGCTGTCCGGCGGGATGCGCCAGCGGGTGGCAATCGCCCGGGCGCTCGCCCAGGATGTCCGGGTCCTGTTGATGGACGAGCCGTTCGGTGCCCTGGATGCCATCACCCGCGACCTGCTCCACGAGGTCGTCGGTGAGCTCTGGCGAGAGTCGGGCATGACCATCGTGTTCGTGACCCACAACGTGCGCGCGGCGATTCGGCTCAGTGAACGGGTCATCCTGCTGTCCAGCCGGCCGGGCCACGTGGTCGCCGACTACCCGGTCCGGATCGCCGGCCAGCGCCGGATCGAGGCACCCGAGGTGTCCGAGCTGGCCATCCTGATCTCGCGCCAGCTGGCCGAGGAGGTGCGCCGCCATGGCGACCGATAGCCGCCGCGACGACCTGGGGACCGACTTCCGCGGCCTGGACGCCCTTGAGCTGCCGCCCGCCCGGACCGTTCCGTGGGGGCGCCGGCTTGCGCGGGCGGCGTGGCCCAAGCTGCTGGCCCTGGCCCTCGTGGGGATCGGCTGGGAAGCGGTGGTCCGCGCCCAGGTCTGGCCGTCGTACCTGCTGCCCGGTCCTGGCGCGGTCCTGTCCGAGCTGGCCTCCGAGATCGGTGACGGGAGCCTGTTCATGGCCCTCGCCGTGACCCT
>JBBRIV010000260.1:0-4298 GCA_038220425.1 Candidatus Limnocylindrales bacterium | reverse complement strand
CTGATTCAGGGGGGGGGGGCGGATGGGACACGCGCAGGCGTGGCGTGGCCCATCCGGGTCTCGGGGACCCGTGTCGGGGCCCGAACGCCGGGGTTCGGGCCGGGCGCGTTCAGCGCACGCCACCGGAGACCAACGGCTTCTGGAGAGTACCGGCTGGTCGCCGCCGAAGGTACTGCCCCGGGCTTCACCGGACCCCAGCAGACCCACCACGACGGTGCGGGCTGGCACCGAACCGCGGGCTTCGGGCCTCGGCTACCATTCCGATCGTGACTCCCGATCCCGGTCCCGGTCCCGGTCCCGGTCCCTTGGCCACCCTGCGCCATTCCGCCATCCGGGCGATCGAGCGCGCACTGGCCGCGGCCGTTGCATCCGGGGCACTGCCGGCCAGCGTCGAAGGTGCGCCGCCGGTCAGCGTCGAAGTCGAGCGACCGGCCAATCCCGACCACGGCGACCTGGCCACCAACCTGGCCATGAAGCTGGCCCGGCCGTATCGGCGGGCGCCCCTCGACATTGCCCGGGCGATCGCAGCCGAGCTCAGCCGGGCCACGGCCGACGATCCGGCCGGGACGCCGATTGCCTCGGTCTCCGTTGCGCCGCCGGGCTTCATCAACCTGCACCTGTCCGATGCCGCGCTCGACGGGGTGATCGCCGGGATCCTGGCTGCCCCCGCCGGCTGGGGTCGAGTGGCCGCCCAGCGGCCGCGTCGGATCAACGTCGAGTTCGTGTCGGCCAACCCGACCGGACCGCTGACGATCGGCAACGCCCGCGGTGCGTTCGTGGGCGACGTCCTGTGCCGGGTGCTCGAGGGAGTTGGTCACGCGATCACACGTGAGTACTACTTCAACGATTCGGGTGCCCAGATCGGCAAGCTTGGCGCGACCGTGTTCGCGATCCGGACCGGCCAGCCGATCCCCGATGACGGATATCGCGGGGACTACACCCAGGCCCTCGCCGACGCGCTGCCGGAGCATGTCCTGGCAGCAGCCTCGGCGCCGGGTGCCGACGCGGACGAGGTTGTGGGCGCCTGGGCGTCTGGCGCAGTGCGGACCGGGATCGAGGCCAGCCTCGACCATCTCGGTGTCCACTTCGATGTATGGAAGAGCGAAGGCTCGCTGTACGACGAGGGCTGGGTTGAACGGGCCCTCGCTCGCCTCAAGGCGGGTGGCCACGTCTTCGAGCAGGACGGGGCGATCTGGTTTCGATCGACCGAGTTCGGAGACGACAAGGACCGCGTGATCATCAGGTCGAACGGCGAGCCGACGTACTTCGCCTCGGACATCGGCTATGTGACCGAGAAGTTCAGCCGAGGATTCGACGAGCTGATCTACATCTGGGGCGAGGACCATGCCGGCACCGTCGCGAGAGTCCGTGGGGCTGCCGAGGATATGGGTTTCGATCGAGAAGCAGTCCGGATCCAGATCATCTCGTGGGTCAGCTTCATTGTCGACGGCGTCGAGGTCTCAATGAGCAAGCGCGCCGGCACGTTCGTCACCCTTGACCAGCTCCTCGATGAGGTCGGTGTGGACGCAGCCCGCTGGTTCTTCGCATCACGAGCGCCCAGGTCAGCGATCAACTTCGACATCGAGCTGGCCACCGCCTTCCACGCCTTCTACCGCGATGCCAAGGTGGTCGACCCGGCTGATCCTGAGCGCTCTCGGGCGCGACTGGCCCTGGTCGCTGCCGCCCAGGTCACCCTGGCCAATGCCCTCGCGCTGCTTGGGATCTCTGCCCCCGACTCGATGTAGAGCCAGCCTCGCCGGCCGGCCGGCCGGCCGGCGGTCGTCGCTCCCCATGCGACAAACCGCGAGTTTCAGGGTCCACCCGTCGATTGCTGGCCTGCGGACTCGTCGAACGGTGCCCGAGCCACGCTCAGTTGAGCACGAAATCGATCCGATTCCAACCCTGGGCCGCCTTCGGGCCTGTTCCCTCGCCCCGAAATCGTTGCTTTGTCGCGCCCAAGGCGACAACGGCCCGGCGGTCACGGCAGCCAACCTCGCGGCGGCGCGCCGCCCGGCCTCGCGGCCGTTCTAGCCGGCCAGACCGAGCGCAGCGGCGAGGGCGGAGATCGTGGCCTCATCCGAGGCGATGAACAGGGTCACCTGGTGGGTCGAACCAGCGTCGATCAGGGCCGTCTTCGATGGCAGGAGCTTGAGCGTCGGGCCGGCGGCCGCGCTGAACTCGACGGCGTCCGCAGCGCTGTCCCAGCGGGTGATGATCGCGATCCCGAACGTGCTGCCCTTCTGGACCAGGGCCACTCGATCGCCGCCCCAGCCGGCGGCGGCGTTCACGGCGTCTGAACCTGACAGATGGCCCACCTGCTCCAGCCAGATCCTGAACTGGAGCTCGCCGACCGTGTCGGTCAGGGGCATCGTCCAGCCGCTGCCGAGTCGACTGGCCAGGTCGGCCGGGATCGTCACGTCGATCGGCTTCTCGTGGCTGGCGTACTTCTCGGAATGAAGGATCTGCTCGGTCGAGTCGGGTGGCCGGGCGTAGGCCGCGTTGACGGCCGCCCAGCCACCTGCCGTGTGCAGGTCGGTCACCCACGACAGGCCCTGCTCGTACGGGAAGAGAAGCGTCTCCCTGAGGTCGTCGGGCATGGCCGCCAGCACTGCCGCCTGGGCCGGGTCATTCGCCTGGGAGGCCAGCTGGAGCAACTGCTCCGTGGTCAGGTTCGTCTCGGCCCACTGGGTCATCAGCAGGGTCGCGTCACCCTCGGGCAGCGACAGGCGGGCGAGGGCACGGTCGGAGTTGCTCGTGTCGTCGATTCCCAGCTTCTTCAGGCCGAACGCCTGGTCCTGCAGGGCATGGTCGAATTCGTGGGCATAGGTGACCTGCTCGACCGGACCGAGCGCGCCGGTCTTGGAGATCACGTCCATTGTCTTGGTGTCGGGGTCGTACAGGCCGGCCACCTGGCTGGACAGGAGTTGGATCTGGAGGTCGTTGAGCGAGGCGTCGGCCGGGAGCAGGCCAAGGGCCTTCTCGAGCTGGTCGGTTGCGGCGACCAGGGCGGGCGAATTGGTCTTCGCGAAGTCCGCCGTGACGAGCGCCTTGAGCTGATCCTCGCTCAGGATCGAGCGGGCCACGGGGGAGTGTTTGGTCAGGCCGCGGAGCTGCTGGACCGCCGCTTCGATCGAGTTGAAGATCGCGTCGTTGGCTGCGGGATCGGCCGACGGCTCAGCGCTCGGCGATGGCGCCAGGCTGGGCGGCGCGCTTGGACTGGTGTCCGGGGCCGAGCTGAGGAGCGGGCTGGCCGATGGTGGCGCAGTCGAGCCGCATGCCGCGACGAGCAAGGCGACGAGCGCGAACGAGGCGCGGCGTTGATGGCGCCGGGCGGCGGGTTGGGCGGCGGGTTCGAGGGCCATCAGCCGATTGTGGCAGGCCGGCTCGATCGTTCCGTCCCCCGGTCGTCCCATGACCAGCGCGCCGTGCCGGGTGCGGCGGCCGTGCAGCGGCTGTCGCCCGCCGGTAGCCGTGCCCACGCTGGATCCGATCAATGCCTTCGTATACGCCCCACGTTTCACAGGCACGGTTCATCCGGCGAAGACCACCCGGAACTGCCCCGAGGTCGGGTCAGTGAGCTTGGCCCGAGCACGAATCGACGCGTGCCCAGGACTAAACCGCAGCCTGGCCATGGAATCCTGATCGAGAACCCCGTCGCCAAACCTGGGAGGTATACGGAGCGTATGCGCGCCGCCGCCCGCGCCGTGGGCGACGTCGGGCCGTGCCGTGGGCCAGGCCGTGCAATCACCGGACCAGCCCAGCGTGTCCCTTTCTTAATCGTCTGGCGCGTTGTCCCTGAATCAGCGCAGCCTACCGTTTGAGTCGGAACCGTTAGGACGCGTTCCACCTCCCTCCCTCCGACCGGGAGCGCCGATTGGGCAGGCGCTCCCGGTCTTTCTTTGCCCGGGACGCCGCCGATCCCAGGGGTAAGGCGCGGGTGATCGGCATCTGTCAGAATCAGTCCAATGGAACTCACCTGGTACGGGCGGACCTGCGTGCGACTCAAGGGCCGCGACGCAGTCGTTGTCGCCGACCCCTATCAATCCATCGTTGGACCCACCGGCCGCGGCATCACGGCCGAGATCGTGACCTACAGCCATCCCGACGACTCCCCGGTGGCTCGGGCCAAAGGTGTCACGGCCCGTGACGGCAAGACGCTCGTGCCCAGCAGCCTGGAAGACGCGTTTCTCCTTGACGGCCCGGGCGAATACGAGATCCGGCACGTCCTGCTCACCGGCGTGCGGACCTATCGCGATGACAAGCGCGGGGCCGAACGCGGCCGCCAGACGGCTTTCGTC
>JBBRIV010000259.1:0-4322 GCA_038220425.1 Candidatus Limnocylindrales bacterium | reverse complement strand
GGCGCAAGCTCGACTCCGTCACCGCTGATGACCTGGGCAAGGCCCGCCGTGTCGTCGCCACCAAGGACGACACCACCATCATCGATGGCGATGGCAGTGCAGACCAGATCAAGGCCCAGATCGAGGACACCACCTCCGACTACGACAAGGAGAAGCTCCAGGAGCGCCTTGCCAAGCTGTCGGGCGGAGTGGCCGTGATCAAGGTCGGCGCGGCCACCGAGGTCGAGCTCAAGGAGAAGAAGCATCGCATCGAGGATGCCCTCTCAACGACCCGTGCGGCCGTTGAGGAAGGCCTCGTCGCCGGCGGTGGGACCACCCTCCTGCAGGCGATCCCGGCGCTGGACAAGATCAAGCTCGAAGGTGACGAGAAGATCGGCGTGGAAATCGTGCGCAAGGCGCTCGAGGCCCCGGCCCGTCAGATCGCTATCAATGCGGGCGCCCGCGGTGAGGTCGTCGTCGACCAGGTCCGCAACGCCAAGAAGGGCCACGGCTTCGATGCGCTGAAGGGTGAGTACGGCGACATGTTCGCCCGAGGCATCGTCGACGCAGCCAAGGTCACCCGGTCCGCTCTCCAGAACGCAGCCTCGATCGCGGCGATGGTCCTCACGACCGAAACCCTGATCACCGACCTTCCCGAGAAGAAGGAAGGCAACGGCGGCGGCGGCCACGGCCACGGCGGTGGCGGCGGCGGAGACATGGACTTCTAGTCCCTCCCGAACCGAACGAAGAGCCCGGATCGCAAGACCCGGGCTCTTCTGATTCCAGCGTCGGTCCGCGCGGCTGCGCCGCGTGGTGGGTCTGCCGGGTGACCAACGTGCCAAGATGGGCAGGCCGACCTGGGGCACGCTGAGCGACGGGAGACCATGGCAACGCCCTCAATTCCAGTTGCAACTGCGCTCGAGATTGCCGCGGCCGCGGCTCCGGATGGGGTGACCTTTCGGCCCTGGCGCGGGCCGGCCGACTACGAGGCGATGGTCACGGTCTTTCGGGCGGCTCGGTCCGTTGATGGAACGGATTGGGATGCAACGACGGCCAGCCTCGCGGCGGATATCACCGGGCTGGGCTACCGACCGGAAGACTGCGTCGTCATCGCCGAGGCCGCCGATCAGGTCGTGGGCTGGGTCCGGATACTCGACTTCGGGCTGTCCAACGATGCCGGCCGCTTGCTCGTTCACGGCGGACATGTCGATCCGGCCTGGCGTAGGAAGGGGATCGGCAGCGCCTTCATCGCCGGCGCGCAGGCAGAGCTCCGGCGCATCCTGGCCGACAAGCCCAGCCCGATCGGCATGACTGCCGGCTTCGAGACCTTCGTCCACGCGGCAAACCGGAGCACGATCGCGCTGCTCGAGCCTCTTGGCTACAGGCCCCGCCGGTACATGATCGAGATGACCCGTCCGCTCGATGACATCTCACCGGTTGAGCTTCCAGCGGGTATCACGAGCCGACCGGTCAGGGAAGAGGATCGTCGGTCAATCGTCCTGGCCCTCGATGCGGCGATGCAGGATCATCCGGGCTGGCCGGTCGTGACGGAAGAGCAGCTGCTGGGCATGAGCACCCACCCCAATCGGGGCCAGCTCGATGTCTGGCAGGTGGCCTGGGATGGCCAGCGCGTGGTTGGTGGCGTGCTGGGCTACGTCGACTCCGACGAAAACACCGCCCTGGGCCGCAATCGCGGCTACACGGAGGCGATCTTCACCATCCGCGAGTATCGCGGTCGGGGCGTGGCCGGGGCGCTCATCTCAAGGAACCTCGCACTCCTTCGAGATCGCGGCCTGACCGAGGCGGCACTATCCGTGGACACCGAAAACCCGACTGGCGCGCTGGGTCTCTATCAGCGCCACGGCTTCCGGGAAGCCGGCCGGATGATCTTCCTGCGCAAGAACCTCGACGAGGCGTCAGTTCCTCAGGATCGCGGGGCCCGGCCCACGACCAGGTAGCGCCGCCAGCCATCGGCCGTGCGCTGGATGAGGCCCAGGTGAGCTCGTTCGATCCGGTCGATCTCGGCCAGGCGGCGGCTTTGCACGCGCTCGAAGCCGGCCTCGCGCAGGACGGCCATCAGGGCTTCCGGGTTGCGCTGCTCGAGGAGCGGCAGACGGGCGTCGATATCGGGCGGGTATTCGTGCTCGTCGTCCTCCTCGCCGCCCAGCCGGGCGGCCGCCGCGACCAGCCAGCGCAGCGGCAGAGGTGGCCGCGGATACGAGCCGTCGATCACGGCGACGAGGCCGCCGGGCTTGAGTCGCGAGCGCCAGGCGCGGGCGGCGAGGAGTGGATCGGGCAAGGTCCACACGAGGTGGCGGCTGACGACCGCGTCGCACGATCCCTCGGCCACCGGGGGATCCTCGGCGTCGCCGATCTGCCAGTCGACGGCGATGCCCGATTCGATGCTCTTGCGCCGGGCCGCCAGGATCATCCGCTCGGACAGGTCGATCGCGGTCACCTCGTGACCCAGCTCGGCAGCCAGCAGGGCCAGGGTGCCCGTGCCGGTGCCAACGTCGAGCACCACCCGGCTGGGCATCTGCGAGTGGGTGGCGTCGCCCAGGATCGCCGCCACCAGCCGGCGCCAGGCGGTCCGCTCGTCGTCATGGAGGATCCCATGGCGCGGGATCCGGTCATACCCGCCGGCGCCCCGGTCCCAGGCGGCCGTGATCGTGGCCTTGACCCGCGCCCGCTCCTCGTCGCTCATCTGGGCAGGATAGCCAGCGCACGAGCGGTGGAGGGGCCCGCCCTACAATGAGGTCGTGCCATTTGTGACTGATCGGCTCTTCCCCGAGCCGCCCGACGAGGACGTCCCGTTCCCTGATGGAGCGCCGCCCGAGTCGGTCGATTCCCAGGGCCTCGATACGTCCGAGGCAGCCGCCGGCCAGGATCCCCGAACGATCCGCAAGCTGCGTGGCAAGGGCTCCCGGTCGACGAAGAGGGCCACCACCACGGGTGCCAGCGAGCCCGATCCGTTGGGCGAGGAGCCCCCGCCACCGGACGAGCCCGACGGCAATCCTCGGCCGGCCCCGCGCGCCGCACCAGATCCGGCGGCGGCCGCCGCGCTCGCCGAGCGGATCGTGTCGCGCCTGAACCCCGAGCAGGCCCGGGCCGTCACCACCACCGAGGGTCCGTTGCTGATCCTGGCCGGCGCCGGCAGCGGCAAGACCCGCGTCCTGGCTCACCGCGTCGCCTACCTCGTCGGGGTCCTCGGCGTCCGGCCCTGGCAGATCCTGGCGGTGACCTTCACCAACCGGGCTGCCGGTGAGCTGCGCGAGCGGATCGTGGCCCTGGTCGGCGACGCCGGCCGCGAGGTCGAGAGCGGCACGTTCCATGCCGTATGTGCCCGGGCCCTGCGCCGCGACGGCACCGCGATCGGGCTGGATCGACGCTTCGTGATCTACGACACCGACGACCAGCAGACCCTGATGAAGCAGATCCTCAAGGAGCACGACCTGCCGGCGACCGGCGAATTCCGGCCGGGCGCGGTGCTCGGTTCGATCAGCCGGGCCAAGAACGAGATGCTCGACGCCGATGCCCTGGCCGACGGGGCGCTCAACCACCACGAGCGTCAGATCGCCAGCCTGGCCAAGGTCTACCAGGCCCGGCTGCGGGCGCTTGGCGCGCTCGATTTCGACGACATCCTGCTCGAGGCGGTGCGTCTGTTCGACGAGGCCCCGGCCGTCCTGGCTCGCTATCAGGAACGCTGGCGCTACCTCCACGTGGACGAGTACCAGGACACCAACCGGGCCCAGTACCTGTGGGTCCGCTCCCTCGCCGCGCGCCACCACAACCTGTGCGTGGTCGGCGACGACGACCAGTCGATCTACTCGTGGCGGGGCGCCGACCTGCGCAACATCCTGGATTTCGAGCGGGACGAGCCCAACGCCACGGTGGTCAAGCTCGAGCAGAACTACCGCTCGACCCAGCTGATCTTGGACGCCGCTCATGCGGTCGTCAGCAAGAACACCGCCCGGACCGACAAGAAGCTGTGGACTGCCCAGGCCGGGGGCCGGCCGATCCAGCGCTTCGAGGCCTACAACCAGGAGGAGGAGGCCGAATGGATCGCCCGCCAGATCGAGGGCCTGGTGGGCGGCGGTGGAGCGCTCCTGACCCGCAAGGCCGATGACGAGGAAGGTCGCTCGACCCCCCGCGACGTGGCCGTCATGTACCGGACCAACGCCCAGAGCCGGGCGATCGAGGAAGCGTTCCTGCGCTATGGGATCCGCTACCAGCTCATCGGCGGCACCCGGTTCTACCAGCGTCGCGAGGTCAAGGACGCCCTGGCCTACCTGCGCATCCTGCGCAGCGACACCGACGGGATCGCCTTCGAGCGGGTCATCAAC
>JBBRIV010000258.1:0-4323 GCA_038220425.1 Candidatus Limnocylindrales bacterium | reverse complement strand
CATGGGGCTGGGCTGAGTAGACCACCTGAATAGTCCGTCTCGAGGCGGGTGATCATCGCCTCGAGGGTCTCATACGTCGGTGGATTGATGACGTCCACGAGCGTCTTGGGGACCGGCAGGCTGTGGTCGGCCACGAACTTCGTAAAGGCCACGGTGTCCGTGGTCCGGAAGCCGTAGTCGGTTGCCAGCAC
Source organism: Candidatus Limnocylindrales bacterium (assembly GCA_038220425.1). GTDB lineage: Bacteria > Chloroflexota > Limnocylindria > Limnocylindrales > CSP1-4 > Palsa-1033. Next base: position 4,132 of record JBBRIV010000258.1, on the reverse strand, counting down.
CCGGATCTCGGGATCGTTGGTCAGGAAATCGCCCAGCCGGATGCCGTCCGGGGTCAGGCCGACGTAGGTGTGCTTGGACAGGATCGTGGGATCCGGGTAGACGAGTTGCATATCCGGGGTAATGGTCCCGTCCCCCGCGGCGGCGCGCTGAATGAACTGGCTCTCATAGATCATGACCATCGGACTCTTGCCCATGCCCTGCACGAGATAGTCGTCGAAGGGTTCCTCGGAGCTGCTGGCGACAAAGCCCTGGCGCAGGAAGATCGGGGCCAGGCGATCCACCAGGGCGCTCAGCTGGCCGTCGGTCTCGACGATGTTGTCGTTGTTGGCCACGTACGAGGTCAGGGACAGGTACATCCCGGCCGAGTTGGAGGTCCGGACGTCGGTCGAGGTGATCAAGATGCTCTTGTTGACCGGGTAGGTGGTGTTGCCGGGCAGGTCCTTCCAGCGGGTATTCGCGTCGACCAGCTTGAGGTAGCTGGCCATGTCGAGGGTCGTCAGGTCACCCGAGGTGTGGATGGCCCCGGCCTTGGTCAGCAGGTCGACGATCGGCTTCCAGGTCGCGACGGCCATCGGCGTGTAGAACGGCACGAAGTCCTGCGAGCCGGCGTGATCCTTGTGGATCTTGTCGGCAGCGGGAACTCCCGCGGGAAACGCAAAGTCCGTGCCGGTCAGGTCGGCCTGGGCGATCTGGCGCGAGCCCTTGGTGGAGACATTCACGACGAAGCCGCCCCGCTTGAGCGCGGCGATCACCCGGACGTCGGCGAAGAACGGCGCCTTCTCCGATCCGATCACGCCGGTCAGGGTTACTGCACCAGGGCCAAGGCTGGACCGGACCGAGCTGACGATCCCGTAACCGACGCCCAGGATCAGCACGATCGCCAGGCCGATGGCTCCGAGGCGGCGCGGATTCGAAGTCAACCCAGGTCACTCACGGCCCAAGCGTAGCGCACGACTGTTACGGCGGCCGGCGCTCATTGCGATGAACCGTATGCTCAGGGAATGACCGAGCTGGGCGGACCGCGAATCCTGGCGATCATCGGATCGGGCGAGACCGCACCGACGATGGCCAAAGTCCAGCGCGCCCTGTTCGAGCAGTTCGGACCGGGCCCGGTGGCCGCGGCCATTCTCGACACGCCCTACGGCTTCCAGGAGAACGCCGACGAGCTCAGCGCCCGGACGGTGCGCTTCTTCGAGGACAGCGTGGGCCGGCCGGTCGAGGTGGCCTCGTATCGGCACCGGGACGTGGACGCGATCACCACGGCCACCGCCGTGGCCCGGGTCAGGGCGGCCCGCTATCTCATGGCTGGCCCGGGCAGCCCCAGCTATGCGCTCCGCCAGTGGGCCGGCGGTCCGATTGCAACCGCCCTTGGCGACCGGGTCCGGGACGGCGGGATCCTGACCATGGCCAGCGCCGCGGCGCTCACCCTGGGCAGCGTGACCATCCCGGTGTACGAGATCTACAAGGTGGGTGACCCACCGACCTGGCTGCCCGGCCTGGATCTGTTCGGCCCGGCCACCGGGCTCCAGGCGGCCGTGGTGCCCCACTGGGACAATGCCGAGGGGGGCAACCACGACACCCGGTTCTGCTACATGGGCGAGTCGCGCCTGCGCCAGCTGGAACGCCAGTTGCCCGCTGGGACCTTCATCCTGGGTGTCGACAGCCACACCGCCCTGATCCTGGACCTGGACCTCCGAACGGCGACCGTGGCCGGCCTGGGCGGGGTGACCATCCGGGTCGACGGCCGGGCGACGGTCTTCCCCAGCGGCAGCCAGCAGTCCATCGACACGTTCGCCGCAGTCGCCCGGGAGCTCGCTGCGGGCGACACGATCGCGATCGGTTGGGAGCCCAGCTCGGCGGCCGTCGCTCGAGACAGCGACCGGACCCAGGCGGCGGCCGGGACGCCCTTGCGCGACGAGATGGCTGAGCTCGAGGGCGCGTTCATCGCCGCCCTGGGCCAGGCCGACCGGCGTGCCGCTGTTGCGGCCTTGCTCGACCTGGATTCGGCGATCGAGGCTCGCCTACGGGCCGGGGAAGACAGCCCGGACCTGGACAATGCCCGGTCCACCTTCCACGCCCTGATTGTTCGACTGGCTGAAGCCGGCCCGGGTCCCGGAGCTGATCCCCGGAGGACCATCGGGCCCTTTGCCGATGCCCTGGTTGAGCTCCGGACCAGGGCCCGGGCCGCCCGCGACTGGGCCACGGCGGATCTCATCCGCGACCGCCTCGCCGACGCCGGAGTCGAGGTCCGCGACGAGCCCGAGGGCTCCTTCTGGGTCTTGCCCTGACCGGCCGGCCAAGGCGATAGTCAGCCGCCGTCGCGGGTACCATGCGCGAGCCAACTTGATGAGGGAGAGACGCATGAACATCGAAGAGATCGAGGGCGTGGGCGAGGTCCACAGCGCTCATTTTCGCGCGGCCGGAGTGCTCAGCACGGAAGAGCTGCTCAGCCGTGGGGCAACGACCAAGGGCCGCGACGAGCTGGCCGCCGCGACCGGCATTAGCCACAAGCTGATCCTGACCTGGGTCAACCATGCCGACCTGATGCGAATCGACGGCGTCGGTCCGGAATACTCGGACCTGCTCGAGGCGGCCGGCGTCGACTCGCCGGCCGAGCTGGCCCAGCGCAACAGCCACAACCTCGCCCAGACCTTCCAGGAGCTGGACGCCGCCCGACCTGACACGGTCCGACGGGTCCCGCCGGAAGCCACCGTGGCCGGCTGGATCGAGCAGGCGAAGACGCTGCCCAAGGTCGTCGAGCACGGCCGCGGGAGCAGCTCCGGTGGCGCCCACGAGAGTGCGACCCCAGCTCCGGCTCCCGCGCCGGCTGCCCAGGCACCTGCGGCGGCGGCCCCAACTCCGGCGCCGGCGCCGGCCGCCTCGGCTCCTGCCCGGCTGGCTGCCACGCCTGCGCCGGCGAGCAAGGGCGTGTGGGCCCGGATCAAGGGGATGTTCGGCGGCAGCTGAGCCGCCGATGGCTACGAGTAACCCTTCGCCTGCCCAGCGTGGAGCGGATCAGCACGACCTGATCCGCGTCCACGGCGCGCGCGTGAACAACCTGAAGGACGTCAGTCTTGAGCTGCCCAAGCGACGCCTGACGGTGTTCACCGGGGTCTCCGGTTCGGGCAAGAGTTCGCTCGTGTTCGGCACGATCGCCGCCGAGTCGCAGCGCTTGATCAACGAGACCTACAGCGTCTTCGTGCAGGGCTTCATGCCCACCCTGGCCCGGCCCGATGTGGACGTGCTCGAGGGCCTCACGACGGCGATCATCGTCGACCAGGAGCGGATGGGCGCCAATGCCCGGTCCACCGTGGGGACCGCCACCGACGCCAATGCCATGCTCAGGATCCTGTTCAGCCGGCTTGGCCAGCCGCACATCGGGTCGGCCCAGGCGTTCTCATTCAATGTCGCCTCGGCCCACGGCCGCGGGGCGGTCACCGTTGAACGTGGCTCGAGCAAGGCCGTGAGCCAGAGCTTCTCGATCACCGGGGGCATGTGTCCGCGCTGCGAGGGCATGGGCGCGGTGACCGACTTCGATCGGGCCCAGCTCTACGACGACAGCAAGTCGCTCAACGAGGGTGCCCTGATCGTCCCGGGCTACAGCATGGACGGCTGGTACGGCCGCATCTTCCGTGGCTCGGGCTTCTTCGACCCGGACAAGCCGATCCGGCTGTACGGCAAGACCGAGATCCATGACCTGCTCTACCGGGAGCCGACCAAGATCAAGGTCGACAACATCAACCTGACCTACGAGGGCCTGATCCCACGGATCCAGAAGTCGTACCTGGCCAAGGACCTGGACTCGTTGCAGCCGCACATCCGGGCATTCGTCGACCGTGCGATCACCTTCACGACCTGCCCCGATTGCGCCGGCAGCCGGCTCAACCCGGCGGCTCGGTCGTCGAAGATCAACGGGATCAACATCGCCGACGCCTGCGCCATGCAGATCAGCGACCTCGCCGAATGGGTGGCGGGCCTGGCCGAACCGTCGGTCGCGCCGCTCCTTGCGACACTCCAGCACAGCCTCAACTCGTTCGTCGACATCGGGCTGGGCTACCTCTCGCTCGATCGGCAGTCGGGCACGCTATCCGGCGGCGAGGCCCAGCGGACCAAGATGATCCGCCACCTCGG
>JBBRIV010000257.1:0-4361 GCA_038220425.1 Candidatus Limnocylindrales bacterium | reverse complement strand
GCCTCGTCGCCGAGGAAGCGCTCGACGGCGTTGATGCCGACGGCCTCATCGAGCTGCGCGAGGACGGCATCAACGCCCTCGGCCTGTCCGCGGCGGCGACCGCGGCCGGGGTGGTCCTCGAAACCCTCGGCGGCGCCCTCGTCCGTGACCCGGACGGGACCAGGGCCCTGCTCGAAGGCGGCCAAGGCCTGCCCATCAACGACAAGTTCGCCCAGCTCAGCCGGGCCTTCTGGACCCAGGGGATCGTCCTGCGCGTCCCCGCTGGCGTCCGGCTCGAAAAGCCGATCGTGCTGCGCTGGCTGGTTGGTGCTCCCGATCGGGCGCTGATCACCCGGACCCTGGTCGTGCTCGGCGAGGACGCCGGTGCGTCCCTGCTCGAGGAGCTCATGCCGGGCGCCCCCGAGATTGCCTGCGCCGCCGGCGAGACCGTGCCCCAGTCGCTGTTCACCGGCACGATGGAGCTCAACCTGGGGCGCACCTCGAATTTGTCGGTGGCCAGCATCCAGGACCTCGGCCCGCGCCAGGTTGCCTTCCAGCATCGTCATGCCCGGGTTGGCCCGTCGGCCAGCCTGCACTGGGCCCTGGCCCAGCTGGGCGGGCGCTTCGTCCGTTCGCGGGTCGACAACCAGCTCATCGGCGACGGTAGCTCAGTGGAGCAGGTCGAGATCGTCTTCGGTGATGCGGCCCAGCTCTTCGACCTGACCAGCTTCACCACCCATGTCGGTCGCAACACCACCGGCAACCTGCTCAGCAAGGGCGCCCTCAAGGACTCTGCCCGGGCGTTCATGAAGGGCCTGATCACGATCGAGAAGACGGCCGTGGGCACCGACAGCTACCTCGGCGAATTCGGGATGAACCTGTCCAAGGGCGCCCGGGCGGTGGCCATCCCCAGCCTCGAGATCGACCAGCCGGACTGTCGCCGGGCGGCCCACTCGAGTTCGGTCGGACCGATTGACGAGACCCAGCTGTTCTACCTGGAGAGCCGCGGGATCGATCCCGACGACGCCCGCAAGTTCATCGTGCTGGGCTTCCTCGAGCCGGTCGTGGCCCGCGTGCCGATGGCCGACGCCCCGGATCGGCGAGTACCTGGTCGAGCGGATCCAGGGCGCGCCGGTCGGACCGGGCGAGGAGCGCTTCAGCGTCAGCCGCCTGATGCGGATCGATCTGCTGGCAGCCGCCGAGGTGGCGCCGGGTGAGATGAAGATGGCCTGGATCGACGGGGTCGAGCCGGTCCTGGTGGTCAACGTCGGTGGCGAGTACCGGGCGTTCCAGGGGATCTGCAGCCACGAATACTTCGAGCTCGATCGAGGCTTCCTGACCGGCGGCAGCCTGACCTGCGCCCTGCACCTTTCGCGCTTCGACCTGGAATCGGGCGAAGCCCTTGACCCGCCGGCCGACCAGCCGATCGCCCGCTACGAGTGCGTCGTCGAGGATGGTCGCGTCCAGCTCGAGGTCGACGGCCCGCTCGAGGTCAACGAGTAGGCGTTCGGCGACGGGCCTCTAGTAGCCCTGCCAGCCGCTGACCATCGCGTCGGCGCCGGTGCGCAGCGTTGAATCGGGCTGGCGCAGGCGGCTGACGCTGAAGCGCTCCTCGCCCGGTCCGACCGGCGCGCCCTGGATCCGCTCGACCAGGTACTCGCCGATCCGGGGACCGTGCTTGAAGCCGTGGCCCGAGCCGCCACCGGCGATCCAGACGTTGTCCAGGTGGGGGTGGCGATCGATGATGAAATGAGCGTCGAGGGTCATCTCGTACTGGCACACCCGGGTTTCCACGATCGGCTGGGCGGCCAGCGCCGCGAACCGCCGGGCGGCATAGGCGCGAGCCAGCCGGGTTGAATCGGGGTCCACGATCCGCTCGCCGGCCGATGGATCGAAGACCGGCCCGTAGCGGTCTGGGGCGAGCTTGGTGCCCCGTCCTTCAATGGCCGGGACGCCGTAGAACGCCCCGTCGTAGTCGACCCAGGTCGGCAGGTGGGCGGCGTCGAAGCGCGAATCGCCACCGGCCGGGCCGAAGAAGAAGACGTCCTGCTTGGTCACCCGGATCGTCTCCCCGAGCAGGTCCGGGAAGAGTCGGGGCAGCCACGGCCCGGCGGCAAACACGAACGTGTCGGCCGGCAGGCGCCGGCCATCCTGCAGCACGACATCCACCAGCCGCCGTCCGTCGATGCGACCCGGCCGGGCCGCTCCGAGCTCGAGCGCGCCGCCGGCCCGCCCGAATTCGCGCGCCGTGGCCGCAATCCCGCGCCGGGCGAGGAGTGCCCCTGCCTCGGGCTCGAACAGGACGAAGCTGTCGTCCTCGAAGGTGATCTGGGGCCAGCGCCGGCGGGCCTCGTCAATCGTGACCTGCTCGGCCGGGATCCCTTCGGCGCGCAGGGTTGCCAGGGAGGTTGCCTCGAAGCCCTCCGCCCGGCCGCCCAGCCAGAGGGTCCCGACCGGCTGGAAGAGTGGCTCGGCCCATTCCGCTTCAAAGCGCTGCCAGTGGGCCAGGGACCGCCGCGCCCAGCGGCTGTAGAAGGCATCGGCGCCGTACGCGCTCCGGATGATCCGGGTCTCGTCGCCCGACGTGGCCCGCGGGTGACCCGCACCCCAGGCGTCGATGAGGGTGGTCCGCAGGCCCGCCCGGTTCGCCCAGAACGCGGTCCACGCGCCCATCGTGCCCGCTCCCACGACCGCCAGGTCGGTCATGGCGTCAGGATGAGGGTCGCGACCGCGGCGGCGTGCTGGGCTGCGCCGCTGAACGGCAGGGGGACCTGCTTGCCCAGCCGCCAGGCGTCGATCAGGTCGCCGTAGTGGGGATCGGATGGATTGCCCGACTGGCCGGTCGTGATGATGATCCGGGCGTCATCCAGGCGGCCCATGTCGATATCCAGCCGGTAGCTGGGCATGTTGGTCATCTCGAACAGGGAGCGCAGGTCCGTCGCTGGGCTGACGGTGCTGTCATACGGGTCGGCGTAGCCCACGCTGAACTTGTAGTAGGTGGCATCGACCGCGCCCGCCGCGCCGGCCACCGGGTACGGGCCCTTGTCGAAATACGACTCGAGCGGCGCGATGCCGCTCTCACCCAGGGTGACCTCGCGGAACGTGGCGGTATGCAGACGACCCCACGACCAGGTCGTTGGGTCGGCGCCCAGCGAGGAGTGCAGGCCCGCGCCGGCGCCGTCGAGCGCTGCTGTCAGGATTTCGGCCTGGGTCTCCTTGCGAGCGGTCGTGCCGATGTCGTCCCAGAACGGGTCAGCGGGCTTGGCAAGCAGCGCGATGACGCCCTGCCAGCTCTCGGTGCTGCCCACGTACTCCCGGGCCAGCAGGCCCAGGTCGTCATCGAAGATCCGCCGTTCGAGCTGCTCCTCAAAGGCCATGTAGGCGGCACAACCCCGGCTGTCGACGGCACAGTTGCGGTCCCAGCCCTGGATGGCCGACAGGATCGCCCCGCCGTCGCCGGTGCTGGCCGTGATCCCCCTGAGATAGGGGATGACCAGGTCGGCCCGCAGGATCCGGGTGTCGGTCTGGATCGCGCTCATCTCGTCGATCGTCACGCCGCCCTTGGCCGCATCGGCCTTGAGCAGCTCGCTGATCCGGGCCGCCCGGTAGCCCGGATCCCAGTCCTTGGCGATGAAATGCGGGTAGGCGCTGTCGACCAGCTCGTTGTTGGCGCTGACGATGAAGCCCGACGGCGGGTTGTACACGCGCGGCAGGTCGTTGAACGGGATCATCCCGGTCCACTCGTGCAAGCCGTCATAGCCGGGCACCGGCCGATCGCCGTGATCGGCCTTGTCGGCCCGGATCGGGATCCAGCCGGGTGTCTGGTAGCCGATGTTGCCGTCCACATCGGCGTACACGAAGTTCTGGGCGGGTGCGCCGTAGACGCTCAGTGCCGCCCGGAAGTCGGTGTAGTTGCGGGCCGTGTCCAGGCCCAGGAACGCGTCCAGGGCGCCGTTCGGCTGGGCAGTCGCCGCCCAGCGCAGGGCATACAGCGTGGGCAGCGTCCGGAGCCGGTCGTCGACATCGGTCACGATCGGACCGTGGCCGGTTGATCGGACGGTGATGGTCACCGCCGGGGCACCGGCGACCTTGATCGTCTCGGTCCGGACGGTGAACGGGACCGAGCTGCCCCGGAACAGGTAATTCGAGGCGTTGGCGGGGTCGGGCTGCTCGATGAACAGGTCCTCGACGTCCGGACCAAGGTTGGTCGCGCCCCAGGCAATCCGGGCGTTGTGACCCAGGATCACGAGTGGATCGCCGGGGAAGCTGACCCCGCTGACATCAAACGGGCAGGCCGGGCTGACCACCTGGCAATGCAGCCCGTTCATGATCCAGACCGAGGGCATGCTGATCCCCAGGTGGGGATCGTTGGCCAGCAGGGC
>JBBRIV010000256.1:0-4386 GCA_038220425.1 Candidatus Limnocylindrales bacterium | reverse complement strand
GGGACCGACAGCCGGGTTGCCCACGAGGCGGCAGCCCAGGCGGTGAATGCGCTCAGCCTGGAGGTCGACGGACCGCTGGCTCTCGACCTTGACCTGCCCGAGGACCTGACCCTGGCCGAGGAGCGCGGCCTGCTCGATCCGGCTCATGGCGGCTGAACTGCCCGGCCGCCTGACCGTGGTTGCCCTGGAGGGCATGCCCGAAGTCCGCCCAGGCGATGACCTGGCCGGGCTGATCGTGGCGGCCATCGAACGCTTGCACGCAGCCGAGCCCGATTTTGGTCCGCTCCGGGCGGACGATGTCGTGGTGGTCACCCAGAAGGTCGTGTCGAAGGCGGAGGGCGCGATCGTCGACCTGACCACGGTCGAGCCGCGGCCCGAAGCGGTCAGCTTCGCCCAGCGCTGGCAGCGCGACCCGCGCCAGGTCGAGGTGGTCCTGCGCGAGGCTGTCCGCGTCGTCCGGATGGCCAACGGCGTCCTGATCACCGAGACCGCCCACGGCTTCGTGTGCGCCAACGGCGGCGTCGATGCCTCCAACGTGGGACCGGCCACGGGCTCGATCGTGACCCTCCTGCCGGTCGATCCGGATCGCTCGGCAGCCGGGCTGCGGGCCGCGATTCGGGAGCGCCTGGGCGTGGACGTCCCGGTCATCGTGTCCGACAGCTTCGGCCGGCCGTGGCGCTGGGGCATCGTCGACGTGGCCATCGGCGTATCCGGGCTGCTGCCCCTCGAGGACCTGCGCGGGACGGTGGACGCCGACGGCCGGACGATGAGCTCCACGGTCCGGGCCGTGGCCGACGAGATCGCGACGGCCGCCGAGCTAAGCCTGGGCAAGATCGCCGGCCGGCCGGTCGCGATCGTGCGCGGCGCGCGGCCAATCCTGGGCGAGGCAACCATCCGGGATGCCCTGATTCCGTCCGAGTGGGACCTGTTCCGCTGATTTTGGCAGTCGCGATACATTTATCCGCATGAAGATCGGTCTGCAGGTTTCATCATTCAGCTGGCCCGGCGGTCCCGAGGCTATTGCCCCCACCCTGGCCCGGATTGCCCAGGTCGCCGACGAGGTCAACTTCGACTCGATCTGGGTGATGGATCACTTCTTCCAGATCCGGGGTGTCGGTCCGGCGACGGAGCCGATGCTCGAGGGCTGGACCACCCTGGGCTACCTGGCCGGCCTCACCAAACAGGCCCGGCTGGGCCTGATGGTTGGCGGGATCCACTATCGGACGGCGGGCCTGTGGGCCAAGGCGGCAACGACCCTCGACGTCCTGTCCGGGGGCCGGGCCTGGCTGGGAATCGGTGCGGCCTGGAACGAGGACGAAAGCCGCGGCCTGGGCTTCCCGATGCCACCCCTGGGTGTCCGCTTCGAGATGCTCGAGGAGATGCTCCAGATCACCCACGCCCTGTGGACCGGCGAGCGCGGGACCGAGGGGGCCTTCGCCGGCCGGCACTACCAGGCCACCCGCCTGCTCAACTCGCCCCAGGTGCTGACCCGGCCCCACCCCCCGATCATGATCGGCGGCGGCGGCGAACAGAAGACGCTCCGCCTGGTGGCCCAGTACGCCGACGCAACCAACGTTTTCGGGGACGGTCCGCGCCTTGCCCACAAGTACGCCGTCCTGCGTGAACACTGCGAACGGCTGGGCCGGCCCTACGAGGAGATCGAGCGGAGCACCCTCCAGACGATCAGCGTGAGTATCGACGGAGCGGGCAGCACGAGCACGCCGGCCCAGCTGGTGGACCAGTTCGGCGAGCTGGCCGACGCAGGGGTCCAGCACGTGATCCTGGGCGTGCGCGGCGTCGAGGACCTCCGCCAGCTGGAGTTGCTGGGCAGCGCGGTCATCCCCCAGATCCGCAGCCTGTGATCCACGGGACCACGTTTTGCAATACCCCCGGGGAGTATCCGGAAATGGTAGAATGAGTCGATGACAGACGGACCGATCTCGTTCGCGACACCCATTTCGTTCGGCCTCGATGTGGCCCCGGCCGCGGGTGATCCCGTGCCACCGGACGTCGCGGCAGGCACGGAACCGGTCCAGGCCAAGGTCCTGATCATCGGGTCCGGGCCAGCCGGGCTGACCGCGGCGATCTATGCCGCCCGGGCCAATCTCGAACCGATCGTCCTGGCCGGCTCGACGCCGGGCGGGCAGCTGATGATCACCAGCGACGTCGAGAACTACCCGGGCTTCCCCGACGGCGTCCAGGGGCCTGAGCTGATGGCAGCGTTCCGGGCCCAGGCCGAACGCTTCGGCAGCCGGATCGTCGACGTTGACATCGACCGGATCGACTTCGCCAGCCGGCCGTTCGGCGTCTGGGCTCGTGGCATCGAATACCGCGGCGATGCCGTGATCGTGGCCACCGGCGCCTCTGCCCTATGGCTGGGCCTGGACAGCGAGACCCGCCTGCGTGGTCGAGGGGTCAGCGCCTGCGCCACCTGCGACGGGTTCTTCTTCCGGGACAAGGAGATCGCGGTCGTGGGCGGCGGCGACACGGCCCTCGAAGAGGCGCTCTTCCTGACCCGATTCGCCACCAAGGTCCACCTGCTCCACCGGCGCGACAGCCTGCGGGCCAGCAGGATCATGATCGACCGGGCGTTTGCCCATCCCAAGATCCAGGTCCACCTCAATACCGCCATCGACGAAGTAGTCGGCGAGACCCACGTCGAGGGCCTCAAGCTCAGAGGCACGGACTCGGGCGAGCTCAGCCAGCTGCCCCTCGACGGGCTGTTCGTCGCCATCGGCTACAAGCCCAACACGGATCTCTTCCGGGATGTGCTGGACCTGGACGAGATGGGCTACCTGACCGTGCGCGACGAGACCGGCTCCAGGATCGAGGGCGTATTCATCGCCGGGGATGTCCACGACCATCGCTACCGGCAGGCAATCACCGCCGCCGGCGAAGGCTGCAAGGCGGCGATCGATGCGGAACGCTGGCTCGAGATGAACGGGCCCGACGCGCCCGCCAAGTCTGTCGCCAAGGCTGTCGCCACGTCCGCTGCGGTGCCGGTTTCGGCCGCCCTGGCCGGCCAGGGGTGATCGAGCACCAGGGACGCGCCTGATGGGCTTCGCGCACGGCGGCTTCGGCAGGCATGAACCGGCGGCACGGCTGCCGCCCGAGCGGCGCAACCGGACGGTCCGCCGGATCGCGGCGTTCTTCGGGCCGTACAAGGCCCAGGTTGGCATCGTCACCGCGGCGATCCTGCTGACCAGCCTGCTGGGCATCGTCAATCCCCTGCTCCTGGGCCGGTTGATCGACGACGCGCTGCCCAATCGCGACTTCTTCAAGCTGAACCTGTATGTCGGCCTGATGATCGTGATCCCGATCGGCTCCGGGCTGATCGGCGTGGGCCAGGCCTACCTCAATAACAAGGTCGGCCAGAACGTGATGCAGGACCTGCGTAATGCCCTGTACTCGCATCTCCAACGGCTGCCCCTGCGCTTCTTCACGGAGACCCGCACCGGCGAGATCCAGAGCCGCCTGGCCAACGACGTCGGTGGCATCCAGTCGGTCGTGACCGATACGGCGGCCAACCTGACCAGCAACGTGGCGACGGCAGTCAGCACCCTGATCGCGATGATCCTGGTCGACTGGCGCCTGACCGTCCTGTCGGTAGGCGTCCTGCCCTTCTTCCTGTACCTGACCTTCCGGGTTGGGAAGGTCCGCCGGACGGTCAGCAGCGAGACCCAGAAGTCGATGGCCGACCTGTCCGCCGCGACCGAGGAGACCCTCAGCGTGAGCGGGATGCTCCTGTCCAAGACCTTCGGCCAGCAGGCGGCCGCGATTGCCCGCTACAACGGCCTGAACCGCAAGCTGGCCGTGCTCCAGATCCGCCAGGCAATGGTCGGACGCTGGTTCTTCATGATCATCGGCACGATCTTCAGCATCACTCCCGCCTTCGTCTATTACCTGGCCGGGATCCTGACGATCAACAACGACCCCAGCGCTCCCACGATCGGCCAGATCGTGGCCTTCACCACGCTCCAGAGCCGCCTGTTCTTCCCGTTGGGGGCCCTACTCAACGTCCAGGTGGAGATCCAGGGCTCGCTCGCCCTCTTCGACCGGATTTTCGAGTACCTGGACCTGGACCCAGAGATCGTCGACGCACCCGACGCGCTGGCCATCGATCCGCGCACCGTTGCCGGCGGCGTTCGCCTGCGCAACGTGTCCTTTCAGTACCCGGTCGCAACCACCTCGGTCCTCGGCTCCAGCGTCGCCCTGGCCCCAGGTGACCCGGAAGCACCCGCCGGCCTCGCGCCGCCCGCCGCTCCCAGCGGCACCTTTGCCTTGACCGGCATCGATTTCGAGGCCCTGCCGGGCGAGCTCGTTGCCCTGGTCGGGCCGTCGGGCTCGGGCAAGACCAGCACCACCTATCTGATCCCGCGCCTGTAC
>JBBRIV010000255.1:0-4467 GCA_038220425.1 Candidatus Limnocylindrales bacterium | reverse complement strand
TCGGGACCGCAGCGCGTTTTATCGCGGATTCCGGGCGGGCGACTAAGAAAGTGACAGGACCTTGTGCGTCCATGGGCGGCGACGCCTTCGGGGGGATCTCGATTGACTGACACCCTGGCTCCTCGGAGTCTCCCGTCAGGGATTGAGGTTCATGATCTTGACCCTGATCAGGTCTCCCAGATTGAAGCGGCCGTCCGGCCGCCGCTGGCTGGCCCGATCGCCATCCTGGGCCTCGGCTACGTTGGCTTGCCCAGCGCCCTGGCCCTCGTCCAGCGCGGCCAGGCCGTCCTGGGAATCGACATCAGCGAGGACCGCCTCCGGTCGATTCGGGCCGAGCGCGTGGACCTCGTTCCCGAGGATGCCCGCAGGCTGACGGAGTCGCTCCGCGGAGATGTGCTCACGTTCTCGGCCGATCCAGCCTCGATGGCCACGGCCCGGGCGATCGTTATCTGCGTGCCAACGCCGGTCGACGAGCACCTCGTTCCCGACCTGCGCATCCTCGAGGCCGCCTGCCGGTCGGTCGTCGAGCACGCCACGGCCGGCCAGACGATCATCCTGACCAGCACGACCTACGTCGGCTCCACCCGGGCGATGCTGGCGGTGCCCCTGGCCGCCCGCGGCTTCGAGATCGGCCGGGACATCTTCGTCGCCTTCAGCCCCGAGCGAATCGATCCGGGCAACGTGACCCATCCCCAGGAGGTCGTGCCCCGGGTGATCGGCGGAATGACCGACGAATGCGCCCGCCAGGCGGCCGAGGTCATCAGCGAGATGACCCGGACGGTCCATTTCGTCAGCTCCCCGGAGACGGCCGAGCTGACCAAGCTCTACGAGAACACCTTCCGGGCCGTGAACATCGCGCTGGCCAACGAGATCGGCGAGATCAGCCGGGCCTTCTCGGTCGATGCCGGTGAAGTCGTGGCAGCCGCCTCCACCAAGCCCTATGGGTTCATGGCCTTCCACCCGGGGACCGGCGTTGGCGGTCACTGCATTCCGTGCGATCCGCACTACCTGCTGTGGGCCGCCAAGGCGGCCCGGGTGAGCACCCCGCTGATCGAGCAGGCGATGAACGACATCGCGGTCCGACCGACCCGGATCGTGGACCAGATCGTGGCCACCCTGTCATCCGTCGGGCGGGGCATCAAGGGCGCCCGAGTCCTCGTCGTCGGCGCTGCCTACAAGCGTGGGGTCGAGGATGTCCGGGAGTCGCCCGCCCTCGAGATCATGGCCGAGCTGATCGACCGTGAGGCGATCGTCGAGTACGCCGACAGCCTTGTGCCGGCCGTTCGCCTGCGCGACGGAACCGTCCTGCAGGCCGTCGTCGAGCCGGCGGCCGAGTACGACGCGGCGATCCTCCATGTCCTCCAGCCCGGCTTCGATCCAACCTGGCTGGATGCCTGCCGGGTGATCGTGGATCCGGGTGGGCTCGTCCGTCGCCACGGCCTCAATCACACCGTCTCGAACGGCTCTCGCCGGCGCGGCTGAGCTCGGGCCCTACAGGACCAGCTTGCGCACCGTGAACGCCTCGGCCCACCCGGCCGGGGCGTTTGATTCGATACCGCGCAGGCGAAGGACCGCCCGGAACGTCTCGTCGCTGAACCAGTGCCGCCCGTGCTGGGACGGAAACGACGCGTTGAGGACCGCCAGCTTGGCCGCCAGGTGGGCCTCGCTGAGGGGCACGTAGAGGTTGGCCGACCCGAGATCGCCCTCATATTTCGGGATCTCGTACTCCAGGATCAGGTGATCGCGAAAGGTCTGCCAGACAACCTCGGCCAGCAGCCGGTGATCTTGGTGGCGATCCTCGAGACGAGGGGCGAAGATCAGGTCAGGCCGGCGGTCCTTGAGCGCCTCGACCTGGTCCTTGAGCTGGTCGTAGTGAGCCGGGAAATGGCCATCGGGCAGGTCCCCGATGACCACCTCCAGGTGGCCCGCCCCCGACGCGCTGGCCTGTGCCCCGGCGCGCGCCTCGACGGCCCGGGCCGGGCTTGCCCCCAGGACCACCCACTGGATCTCGACTGCCGGGCGCTCCTCGACCAAACGGATGAGCGTTCCGCCGGCCCCGATCTCGATGTCGTCCGGGTGGGCGCCCAGGGCCAGCACGCGGAGCGGCCGGTCGGTTGGGTTGGGCAGGCTGAGCCGAAGCATGGCTCAGCCCTCGGGCGCGCGGTCGCGTTGCCAGAGCGCCCACGGCGCCCGGCCACTCTCGTAGTGAGCCTCAAGGGTCTGGACGTCCTTGAGCGTGTCCATCGGCGCCCAGAAGCCGTCGTAGCGATAGCTGATCAGCTGGTCCTCGGCGATCAGCCGGGCGAACGGTGCTTCGACGAGCTCCTCACCGGGCCGCAGGTAATCGAAGATCTCGCGCCGGAAGATGAAGAAACCGCCGTTGATCCAGAGATCCGAGGAGCGCACGTCGTCCAGTCCCGCGACCAGCCCGTCGGCGCCGAAGCGGACCACGTGGAACGAGTAGCTGGTGGGCCGCACCGAGATGAAAGCGGCCAGCTTGTCGCGCTTGCGGAAGTCGGCAATGAACGTGTCCAGCGGCGCGTCGGTGACCACGTCGCCGTAGTTGGCCAGGAAGATCTCGTCGTCGGCCACGTACGAGCGGACCGCCCGCAGGCGCTCCCCGATATTGGCGTTCAGGCCGGTGTCGATGAAGCTGATCCGCCAGTCGTCGATATCGCTCTGGAGCAGGGTGACCCCGGCCGCCTTTCCATCTCGAGCGGCCTTGCCATCGAGCACGAAGTCGTTCGACAGGGCCTCGTTGTAGCGCAGGAAGTAGTCCTTGATCACGTCCGCCTTGTAGCCCAGGCAGAGCACGAAGTCGCGCTGGCCGAAGTGGGCGTAGTAGCGCATCACGTGCCACAGGATCGGCCGGTAGCCGATCGGGACCATCGGCTTGGGCAGCGTCTCCGAATGCTCGCGCAGCCGGATCCCGCGGCCGCCGCAGAACAGGACCACCTTGAGCCCGCGTCCGCCCGGGACAGCCGTATCTTCCGTCACGCGTTCCGCCGCGGGTTCGGTCACGCGATGACCTCCAGGTGGGGGATGGGCACGACGAACCGGGCGCCCCATGACCGGGCGTAGTCGAGCTGCTCCAGGATCTCGCGCCGGAGGTTCCAGGGCAGGATCAGGATGAAGTCGGGCCGGCGTTCGGCCAGCTCATCGGGCGAGAAGATCGGGATGTGCGTGCCGGGGGTGTACCGGCCGTGCTTGTAGGGATTGCGGTCGACGGCAAATTCCAGCAGGTCGGTCCGGATCCCGCAGTAGTTGAGCAGGGTGTTGCCCTTGCCCGGCGCGCCGTAGGCGGCGACCCGTGCGCCGGAGCGACGGGCATCGACCAGGAACTCGAGCAGGTCGCGCTTGGTCGCGGCGACGCGCTCGGCAAAACCGTCGTAGCCGGTCAGCTCGTGGTAGCCCGCAGCCCGCTCGCGTTCGCGCAGGGCCGGGACACTCGCATCGACTGGACGCGGATCGTCCCGCTGGGCGACGAACAGGCGGAGCGAACCACCGTGCGTCTGGAGCTCCTCCACGCCGACCACCCGCAGACCGGCGTCGGACAGGATTCGCTCGGCAGTGAGCAGGGTGTAGTACGAGAAATGCTCGTGGTAGATCGTGTCGAACTGGTTGTTCTCGATCAGCTTGACGAGGTGGGGGATCTCGATCGTCAGCGTCCCCTCGGGCTTGAGCAGGGTGGCCAGGCCGCGGCTGAAGTCGTTGACGTCAGGGACGTGGGCAAAGACGTTGTTGGCCACCACGAGGTCGGCCCGCCCGTGCTCGGCTACGATCCCGGCCGCGGAGGCCTCGCCCAGGAATTCGACCAGCGTGGGGACGCCCCGGGCCACGGCTGCCCGGGCCACGTTGGCCGCGGGCTCAATGCCCAGGGCCCGGATCCCGCGCTCGACGACATGCTGGAGCAGGTAGCCGTCGTTGCTGGCGGCTTCAATCACGAATGAGCCAGGTCCCAGCTCATAGCGCTCGACCATCGCGTCGACGTAGCGCCGGGCATGCCGGACCCATGAGTCGGAGAAGGCACTGAAGTAGGCGTACTCGTCGAAGATCTCAGCCGAGCCGACGTAGGCCGGCAGTTGCACGAGCAGGCAGTTCTCGCAGATCCGCACGTTCAACGGATAGAACGGCTCCATCTGGTCGAGCTGGTCGGCGGCCAGGAAGCTCTCGCACAGGGGCGACATGCCCAGGTCCACGAACGTCCGGCGGAGCGGCGCGTTGCACGAGCGGCAGCGCCGATCGGCGGCCGCGGATGCGGGCCGCTCAGCCTGGCTGCGGCCGTCGGTAGCGAGCTCGGAAGTGCTGGTCACGCGAATCCTGTCACCTTCGTGCGAGCGACCATGATACGGCCCCTTCCGGTCCGATCCCCGCTCGCGGCCTCGCTCGCGTTGTCGGAGTGCACCGAGGCCAAGAGTCGCGCCAAAGGCAGCGGCCGGAGGCAGTCCGGCCCCAACTCAGGCCGGC
>JBBRIV010000254.1:0-4491 GCA_038220425.1 Candidatus Limnocylindrales bacterium | reverse complement strand
ACGCGCCGCTCGATCCCCAACCGCTCCGGCCTGCTGTTCGCGGCTGTCGCCGTTGCCCAGATCCTCGACCTGCTGACATTCATCCCGGCCGTGGCCCGGATGGGGATCGGCGCCGAGAGCAACCCGCTGGCCCGCAGCCTGTATCAGTCGGCAGGCCCGCTCGGACCGGCTGCGCTCAAGGCGGCCGCGGTCTCGATCATGCTCCTGGCCCTGCTCAGGGTCGCCCGACGGTTCCCGGCGTTCACCTTGCCATCGGCGGCGCTGGTGGTGGCCATTGGACTCTTCGGCGCCGGCTCGAACCTGCTCTTCGGCTTGCTCCACTAGCTTCGCGCAGAACCGGAATCGAAACGAGGCCGGCTGCCCAGCCGGCCTCGTCGCTATCCGTTGAGTGGGACTGGCTAGACCGAGTTCCCCACGTCGCTCAGGATGTTGCTGACCTGGCCGCCCAGGAAGAGCAGGGCGATGATCGCGACGATGGCGATCAGGGCCAGGATCAGGGCGTATTCGGCGAGGCCCTGGCCGTCTTCCTTGTCGGACGAGTGTGCGATTCGGTTCCGGATCATTTGGTCAATTCCTTCTGACGTCCTCGCCGCCGCCGATGGATGAATGAAGTTCGGCAGCTCAGCGGGTGATGAGGCGGAAGTACTACCACCTCCCAGCCGGTATTCCTATAGGTTCTGTGCTCGGCTGCACCGCATTGCGCGAAATCGACCGGCGCAACCGCCCCGCTCCCATCCGCAGCGCCCTCGGCGAAGGTCCTGTCGGGTTGTCCAGGCGATCCGGCTGACTTCGGGGTTGACGGCGCACGGTGGAGCCGGGAGGATTGCCGCGGGACCAGCCCAGGTCTCCGGAACGGTCGTAGTGCACATCTGCTGCCATCGTCGTTCGAGCCACCAGCAGGCGAGGAATCACGATGGCCCACGCGACGACCCCGGATGAGGTCGGATTCAATCTGAGCCCTCGGGCAAAACTCGAGATCCTTGGGGCGATCCTCCTCGCCCTGTTCCTGTTTGCACTCGACCAGACGGTTGTCGGTACGGCCCTGCCCGTGATCGTGACCGACCTCAAGGGCAACGACCTGTACACCTGGGCCGTCACCGTCTACCTGCTGACGGCCACGATCAGTGGTCCGATCTACGGCAAGCTGTCGGACCTGTTCGGGCGGCGGCCGATCGTCATCTTTGCCGTCGGACTGTTCCTGATCAGCTCGGCCCTGGCCGGCCTCAGCCAGCAGATGTGGCAGCTGATCCTGTTCCGAGGCCTGCAGGGCCTGGGCGGCGGCGCGGTATTCCCGATCGCCCTGTCGGTGTTCGCGGACCTGTACACGACTGACGAGCGGTGCAAGTACCTGGGCCTGTTTGTCGCGTTCATCGTCGTTTAGTCGCTGGTTGGCCCAGGCCTCGGCGGGTTCATCACCGACACGTTCAGCTGGCACTGGATCTTCTACATCAACATTCCGATCGGCCTGATCTCGCTGATCGTGCTGTGGCGGCTGTTGCCCCCGATCAAGCGGCCCGAGGCGGCCAGCCACATTGACTACCTTGGCGCAGCGGTCTTCGCCGTGGCAATTGCACCCTTCCTGATCGGCCTGACCAATAAGCAGACCGGTGCCTGGACCGATCCGGCGGTCGGCGGCCTGATGCTGGTCGGCCTCGTCTTCGGGGTGATCTTCCTGTGGATCGAGACCCGGGTGGCCGATCCGATCGTGCCCCTGGGCCTGTTCCGGATCCGCTCGTTCTCGATCTCGGTTGCCTCGATGTTCCTGGCCGCCTTTGGCTTCTTCACCGCGGTGATCTTCCTGCCCCGCTACTTCCAGACGGTGACTGGGGCCAGCGCGACCGAGTCGGGCTACAACCTGCTGCCGCTGCTCCTGGGCCTGATCGTCAGCGCGATCGCCTCGGGCCAGATCGTGGCCCGGACGGGTCACTACAAGGCACTGATCTTCGGATCGCTGGTGCTCCTCGCCGTGGGCCTGTTCCTGCTCACGAATCTTCGGGCCGAGACAGACCGGCCGGCGCTGTGGCTGTGGATGGTCATGGCCGGGATCGGAATCGGGCCGTCATTCGCGGTCTTCACCCTGGTCGTCCAGAACGCGGTCGCGCCGGACCGCATCGGAGTGGCCACGAGCAGCCTGACCTTCTTCCAGCAGATCGGCGGGACCGTTGGCCTGACCATTGCTGGGACGATCTTCGCCGACCGGCTGGTCAGCGAGATTCCCAGCCAGATGGTGAGCGCCGGTGTGCCCCAGACGGTGGTCAGCACGTTCGCCGGGGGCGGCGGCATCGACCTGACGGGGACAGGCGACCTTGGGGCCCGGATCCTGGCCAGCTTGCCGGTCGATGCCCGGGCCACGATTCAACCGCTCATCCCGAATATCGTCCAGGGCATCCACGAGGCGTTCGCGGTGGCCCTGGCATCGACCTTCTGGGTGGGCATCGCGGGCGCGATCATTGCCGCGGTGTGCGTCCTGTTCCTGCGCGAGGAACCGATGCGGGCGACGTTCGACTTCGCCGAGGGTTCAGGCCCGGCTTGAGCCTGCCCACAGGTTGAGTCCACTGTCCGTGGCGTAGCGGTCGATCTCGGCCAGCTCCGCCGCGGAAAAGTCCAGGTTGCGCACGGCGCCCAGGTTCTCTTCGAGCTGGGCGACCGAGCCGGCCCCGACCAGGGTCGACGTCACCCGGGCGTCGCGGAGGGTCCAGGCGAGGGCCATCTGGGCCAGGCTCTGGCCGCGCCCCCGGGCAATCTCGCTCAAGGCCCGGACCTTGGCCAGGGTCTCCTCGCCCAGGAGCTTGGTCGAGAACGAGCCGCCGCCCTCCGCCCGTGACCCGGCCGGGATGCCGTCGAGGTACTTGCCGGTCAGCATTCCCTGGGCCAGCGGCGAGAAGGTGATGCAGCCCACGCCCTCTTCGCCCAGGACATCGAGCAGGCCGCCCTCGATCCAGCGATTGAGCAGCGAGTACGACGGCTGGTGGATGAGCAACGGCGTGCCCAGCTGGCGCAGGATCGCCGCGGCCTCCTTCGTCCGTGCCGGGGAGTAGGACGAGATGCCCACATATAGGGCCTTGCCCTGCCGGACGATCGAATCGAGGGCGCCCATCGTCTCTTCGAGCGGGGTGTCGGGGTCCGCTCGATGCGAGTAGAAGATGTCGACGTAGTCGAGGCCCATCCGGGCCAGGCTCTGGTCCAGGCTGGCCGTGAGGTACTTGCGCGAGCCCCAGTTGCCGTACGGCCCGGCCCACATGTCATAGCCGGCCTTCGACGAGATGACCAGCTCGTCGCGGTACTGGCGGAGGTCTCCGGCCAGGATCCGCCCGAAGTTCTCCTCGGCCGCGCCGTAGATGACCTTGCGCTGGCCGTCGATTGGGCGGTCGTGGCCAAAGTTCTGCCACAGGCCAACCGAGACCGCCGGCAGCAGCAGGCCGCTCCGCCCGGTTCGGCGGTAGGGCATCGGGTCATAGCGATCGGGAGCGGCAAGGTAGGTCATGGCGCCATTCTGCCGTACAGTTGCTGTGCGTGATGGACCAGTCGTTGATCACGCCACAGTCGGAGAGAGGTTCGTGCCCACCCACCGCTTCGCCGTCGCGCTGTCCTTCGTGCTCGCCCTGGGCGGGGTGCTCGGCGCGAATCCGACCGTGGTCGGGGCGGCCAGCCCAGTTGCCTCGGACACCTTCGTCCGGCCGGCGGCCAACGCCACCTGGGGCAGTGCACCCATCGGCGGCGCCTACAGCTACGTGGGCAGCCCGGCCGACTTCAGCCTGAGCGGCACGGCCGGCCAGATCAACATCGGCAGCCCCGGGGCAACCCGGGCGGCCTACCTGGCGGTCAGTGCCCAGGACGTCGATCTCACCTACAGCGTCAGCTTCAGCAAGCTGCCCGCCGGCGGGGGGAGTGCCTACGCCTATGGCAGCCTGCGTCGATCGACCACGGCCGACTATCGGATCAAGGTCCGGGTCGGCGGCAGTGGCGCCGTCTACGTCTCGATCAGCCAGTTCTCGGCCGGGTCCGAGAAGTCGATTGGGACGGAGGTCCAGGTTGTGGGCCTGACCTACGTCGCGGGCACGGACCTGGAGGTTCATGGACAGGCCAGCGGGATCAACCCAACGACGCTCGTGGCCCGGGTATGGCCGGTGGCCGCGATGGAGCCGCCGACCTGGCTGGTGAGCCGAACCGACTCCACGCTCGGACTGCAGGTCCCCGGGTCGGTGGGCATCCGGGCCTACATCTCGAGCGGCACGACCAATGCCCCGATCAGCGTCGCCTTTGATGGCCTGATTGCCACGCCACTCGGCGTCGATCCTCCGCCGGTGCCGGTCGCGAGCTTCATCGCCAGCCCCAGCCCCGGGACGCTGACCGTGAACTTCAGCGATACGTCGAGCAACGGCCCGACCAGCTGGGCCTGGGATTTCGGCGACGGCACTACGGCCAGCGGCGCCAATCCAGCGCACACCTACTCCACGGCCGGCTCGTACACGGTGACCGACCTGCCCGCCA
>JBBRIV010000253.1:0-4557 GCA_038220425.1 Candidatus Limnocylindrales bacterium | reverse complement strand
CACTGTCGGGATCGAGGTCGTTCGCGCCTCGCTGCCCTCACCTGAACAACGAACGCGATCGGGAATATCGACAGCGAGTCGCGTTCGAGACTCAGAACCTGGCCAGGACCGCCAGGATCTCGGGCCCGTAGCGCTGGAGCCGTGCCGGACCCATCCCCTTGATCCGGTGGAGCGCCGCGATCGTCGTTGGCCGGGCGTCGGCGATCTCGGCCAGGGTCGCGTCGTGGGCGATGACGTAGGCGGGCACACCATCGTCTTTGGCCCGCTCCGAGCGCCAGGTCCGCAGGGCGTCGAAGCGCGGGTCGTCCGAGCGCGGGGCGGCTGGCCTGGGCGCCACGAGCGCAGGCCCGAATCCCAGGTCGCCCAGGAAGCGCGACGGCCGGCGGCTGGCCCACGACAGGGCCAGGTGGCGACGCGCCCGGGTGATGCCCACGTACAGCAGGCGGCGCTCTTCGTCGATCGCCGCCGGGTCTCCGCTGGCCTGCCCGATCGGCAGGGTGCCTTCGTCCAGGCTGGGCAGGAAGACGGCGTCCCATTCCAGGCCCTTGGCCCGGTGGATCGTCGATAGGGCCAGGCCGCCGGCCAGATTGGCCCGCTCGGCTGAATCGCGCCGGGCCAACTCGGCCAGGAATCCGGCGGCGTCGGCCACGCCCGCCGGGTCGTCCCAGCCGTTGACGAATCCCCGAACGATCGCCAGCAGGGTGCCCAGGTCGGCAACCCGCTCGCGCTCCTCTGGACCGCCCCGCGGCCCATCGGGCAGGTAGCGCAGGCGGGCGCTGAAGACGGCCTCGACCGCCGCCGGCAGGTCCGTGCCGACAGCCTCCAGCCTGGCCTCCCGGACCGCCCGGATGGCAGCCCTGACGTCCGGTCGCTCGTAGAACCGGCCGCCCCGGACGGTGAACGAGATGGCGGCCGTGGTCAGGGCCGCCTCGATCGGCGGGAGCTGGGCATTCATCCGGACGAGGATGGCGATCTCGGTCGGGGCGATCCCCTCCCCCAGGCGGGCCCGGATTCCCTGGACCAGGCCGGTCAGCTCGGCCTCGGGCTGGGCATAGGCCAGCCGGGTCGGCTGCGGGCCGCTCGGCCTGGTTGCCTGCAGGGCCTTCTTGCGGCCCGTCCCGGCGATGAGTTGATTGGCCAGCCCCAGGATCTCGGGGGTTGAGCGGTAGTTCTCGGTCAGGTTGACGACCGTCGTCCCGGGATGGGTCGTCGCAAATTCGCGCAGGTAGGAGCTCGACGCCCCGGTGAAGCTGTAGATCGTCTGGTCCTCGTCACCGACGACGCAGATGTCCCGGCTGTCGCCGGCCCACAGGCTCAGCAGCCGCTCCTGGAGCGGGTTGGTGTCCTGGTATTCATCCACGCTGAACCAGCGCTTGCGGCTTCGAACCGTGGCCGCTGCGTCCAGGTCGGTCTCGAGCAGCTCGACGGTCGAGAGGAGCATGTCCTCGAAGTCGATCCGGCCGGCCCGGGTCTTGGCCCGCTCGTACGTGGCAAACACCTGGGCCATCACCTCCCCGTCGATGGGCGGCTCGCGTCCCTCGGCAGCTGCGTCCTCGACATACGTGGTCGGTGAAATGCGGCGGCTCTTGGCCCACTCGATCTCGCCGGCCAGGTCCTTGGCGGGCGTGTAGCGAAGGTTGCCCGAGAGGCCCCGCACGATCGGGCCGATGATCGGGAACTTCGAGTCGAGGATGGCCGGCAGCGGCTGCCCGGCGTGCGTGTCGGGCCAGAAGTGGCGGAGCTGGGAGAGCGCATGGGCGTGGAAGGTGCGGGCGGTCACGGCCGGCTGGTTAAGCGAGCGCAGGCGCTCGACCATCTCCGTGGCGGCCTTGTCGGTGAACGTGACCAGCAGGATTTCGGCGGCGGGCACAACCCCGGTCGCAATCGCGTAGGCCGCTCGGCGGCTGATCACTCGGGTCTTGCCGGTGCCAGCCCCGGCCAGGATCGCCACCGGACCGGACACGGCCTGGACAGCGACCTGCTGGGCGTCGTTGAGCCCGTCAAGGATCTGCTCGGGAACCTGGCCGTCGGGCATCGTCGAAGGGTAGCGGGTGCTGCTCACCCGCTCATTCGGCGGCTCGTGATCAGCGCGCGACAGCCGCCGGTGCGGGCGTCCCGCCCGAGATGGCCTTGTCGATCGATCGACCGAAATCGAGGAGCGACCGACCGAGGGGCGAGTCGGCTTTGGTGTACATGAACGGCGCACCGCTGTTGAGAGCGCTGATCGCGCCGCGGTACTCGTTGATCACCTGGAACTCGATCGTCCGCTTCAGGGCACTCTCGGCGTTCTTCATGCTGATCCCGGTGAACGCATTGGAGCGGTTGAGAACCAGGTGGACCTTGCCCGGCTCAACGCCGAGGTGGCCGATCGTCTCAAGCACGAGCCGGACGTTCTTCAGGCAGGACAGGTCGGCCGTCATGACCACGAAGAACTGGTCGGCCTGGTCGAGGATCTTGAGGTTGATCTCGTCGAGGCGCTTGTCGATGTCCAGGATCACGTAGTCGTACAGCGAGCGCAGGTGATCCAGGATCTGGGGCAGGTGCTCCTCGGTGACCAGCTCGGCAGTCTCCGGCGACGGTGGCGCCAGGAGCAGGTCGATCCCCGAGTCGTGGTGGACGATGACCTGCTTGATCAGGTCAAGGTCGATCGTGGGCGCCGTGACGATATCGATGATGCTCCGGCGATCCAGGCCCAGGTCCAGGAACACCCGGTGATCGCCGAACTGCAGGTTGGCGTCGACCAGGACCACCTTGCGACCGAGCTCGCGCTGCAGGGCGATGGCGGCATTGATCGCGATCGTGGTCGTACCCACACCGCCCTTGGCGCCGTAGAAGGCCAGGACGCGACCCAGCGGAGGCCGGCCAACGAGCATGTCGCGCGGCGCGAAGCGGGCCAGCAGGCTCTTGATCCGGGCCAGCAGCTCGGCCGGGTGGAAGGGCTTGATCAGGTAGTCGTCGGCCCCGGCGCGCAGGCCCTTGACCTTCTGCTCGACCTCGCGCTCGGCCGTGAGCATGATGATCGGGACATGGGCCGTGGTGCCTTCCTCGGCCCGGATCTTCGTCGCGACCTGGTAGCCGTCGACCTTGGGCAGCATGATGTCCAGCAGGATCAGCGCGGGAACTTCCGCACTCCACAGCCGGAAGCCCTCGGCCCCGTCGGACGCGACGAGAACCTCGTAGCCTTCCTGCTTGAGGGTATACGTCAGCAGCCGCTGGACATTCGGGTCATCGTCGATGACGAGGATCTTCGCGGCCATTGCCTCCCCAGGGTTGAAGCCGTCCATCGGCTCAGCCGGCCGATTATAGGCGCACCGCTTGCCGGGCCGGGTCGTCGAGCCGTTCGAAGATCAATTGGCTCCACGTCTCAAGGTGTTCCGACACGGCCAGCACCTCTTCGGCGGTCGCAAACGCACCGCGTAACTTGGCCGTTTCGCGGATCGCGACGGACTGCCCGCCGGCATCGGCCACGAAGACCACGCCGAGGTGGACCCGGCCCACGTCGGTCGTGTCGTCATTGAGCAGCCCGAAGAGGACCGGCTGGGGATCGAAGGCGGCGTCGATCTCCTCGCGCCACTCTCGCTGGAGGCCGCCAGCAACTCCCCTGTCGCCCGGATTGAGATGGCCACCCACGCCGATCGACCACAGGTCGTGCAGCCGGGCGTCGGCGCCGGCGCGGGTCCGTTGCATCAGAAAGAAGCGCGCGCCATCGCGAACGACCAGATACGGGATGACCTGCTTCCAGCGCGGATCCGATTCCATCTCGGCCCGCGGCTCGAAACGGCCCTCACACGAGATCGTCTCAAGGACGCCGGCCAGGTCGCTGGTCCGCACGCCGTGCCAGCCGCGGCCCGGGATCACCGCTGCCCGGGGCACAACCAGGACCTGCTCGCTCACACCCCGGGGTCCAGGGCCTGCCGGGCGGCCCGCAGGCGTCCCTCGATCCGTTTCGCCGTGGCACCGGGATCGTCGGGCGTCTCGACGAGGTCGGCCAGCCAGGCGTCGAGCTGCGTGCGCAGCGCGCGCAGGCGCCGGGCCAGCTCGGGCGCATTGGTGGCCGCGATGCCGGCGCCCATCGTCACGTCGCCCTGGGCAAGCCGAGTGGCGCTCTGCCAGCCGCCGGCGGCCAGGACCCGGGCAAGCGGCCAGTCTTCCCCGCCAGTCACGCTGGCGACCAGAGCCGCGGCCAGGGCCAGGGGCAGGTGGCTGATCGCGGCGACTGCCCGGTCGTGATCCTGGGTGGCCAGCCAGTGGGGCTGTGCCCGGCAGGCCGCGACCAGCACTTCGACCCGCTCCAGGTCCACCGGCCGGGCGTGCGCGCCGGCGCACAGGACCCACGGCCGGCCACGGAAGAGGTCGGCCCGGGAGTGTTCATAGCCGGTCGTCTCGAGACCGGCCATCGGATGCCCCCCGACGAAGTTCAGGCCGACACGGTCGGCCCGCTCAACAAGCTGCGCCTTGCTGCTCGCGACATCGGTGATCGTGGCCGGGTCGCCGGCCCAGGGCAGTCGGCCGAGCTCGTCGAGCAGGTCGAGGCAGGCCAGTGGATCGGCTGCCAGG